>JBEBDM010000001.1:0-3639 GCA_041156905.1 Actinomycetota bacterium
CACGAGAGCATCGCCGCCGAGCGCCTGTCGTACGCGATCGGCATCATCGCGTTCTACATCCTGATCGTGGTCGAGCTCACCTCACTCGCCATGAAGAAGATTCCGCGACGAGTCTGGGGAGCCATCCACCTCAGCAGCTATCTCGCGTTCGTGCTCTCGACCGTGCACGGGGTGATGGCCGGCTCCGACGCAGCGAACATCGTGTTCATCTGCACGCTGGTGGCGGTCGCCGCGATCCTCGCCTTCTCCTTCACCGCTCGCGTGCTCCAGGGGCGCGCCAAGCGCCTCTCGAGGGCCGCCATCTCCTCTCGCTGAGTCGGTACGGCCCGGTCGACGCCCGTCGAGCGGCCGAGGGACGTCAGAGAGAGACGGTGTTGGCGATGCCCTCGGCACCGATGTTGACGGCCAGCAGCCGGACCGGCACGTCGCCGAGGTTGCGGCCGTCGTGGTGGGTGCCCACGGCCTCCATGATCGAGTCGCCGGGGCCGTACTCCTTGACCACCTCGGTGCCATCCACGTCGTAGGTCACCGTGACGGTGCCCTCGAGGACGTACACGAACAGCGGGGCGTCGTGGTAGTGCCAGCCCGTCTCGGCACCGGGCGGGAACTCGAGCACGGCGGCGGAGACCTGCGGCTGCGACCCCGACGGGTACTCGAGGAGCTGGTCGAGGATCGTGCGCTCCTGGGCGTCGAGCAGGGCGGTCTTGATGATGTCGGTCGAGTACCCGGCCGCCGTGTCGTGGGGAGCGGTGGTCGGCAGGTCGCCGCAGGCCGCGACGACGAGGCAGAGCGGGGCGAGGACGAGGGCGAGACGGGAGGGACGCATGGGCCCACCGTACCCTCCAGCGGCCTGGTGACTCGTGTCTCCGACATCAAAAGTTGATACAAGGTGTAGCAACTTTCCTGCGCTGGAGTATGATGCCCTCATGGCGTTCGATCCGAAGAAGTGGACCCTGAAGACCAACGAGGCCTTCGCCGCGGCCATCGACCAGGCGAAGTCCCTCCACAACCCCGAGATCACCCCCGATCACCTCATGGCCGCCCTGATGCGTCAGGACGACACCATCGTGCCGGCGGTGCTCGCCAAGATCGGCCTCGCCCCGCTGATGGTGCGCAACACCGCCGACGAGGCCGTCGCCCGGCTGCCCAAGGCATACGGCGGCAGCGAACCGCGGATGAACCGCGAGCTGAACAACGTGGTCGAGAACGCGCAGTCGTACCAGCGCGACCTCCGCGACGACTTCCTGTCGGTCGAGCACCTGCTGCTCGCCATGAACGGCCGGCTCGGCATCGGCAGCGAGGAACTCCTCCAGGCGCTGCGCGACGTCCGCGGCAGCCACCGAGTCACCAGCCAGACACCCGAGGACCAGTTCAACGCCCTCGAGAAGTACGGCCACGACCTCACCAAGCGCGCCCGTGAGGGCAAGATCGATCCGGTCATCGGCCGCGACGACGAGATCCGTCGTGTGATCCAGGTGCTGAGCCGCCGCACCAAGAACAACCCCGTCCTCATCGGCGAGCCGGGTGTCGGCAAGACGGCCATCGTCGAGGGCCTGGCCCGCCGCATCGCCGACGGCGACGTGCCCGAGGGTCTGAAGGGTAAGCGGCTCGTGTCACTCGACATCGCCAGCCTGCTCGCCGGCGCCAAGTACCGCGGCGAGTTCGAGGAGCGTCTCCAGGCCGTTCTCAAGGAGATCACCGACGCTGCCGGCGAGGTCATCACCTTCGTCGACGAGATGCACACCATCGTGGGTGCCGGCAAGGCCGAGGGCGCGATGGACGCCGGCAACATGATCAAGCCGATGCTCGCCCGCGGCGAGTTGCGGATGATCGGCGCGACCACGCTCGACGAGTTCCGCACCCACGTCGAGAAGGACCCCGCGCTCGAGCGTCGCTTCCAGCAGGTCTACGTCGGCGAGCCGTCGGTCGAGGACACCATCGGCATCCTGCGCGGTCTCAAGGAGCGGTACGAGGTGCACCACGGTGTGCGCATCCAGGACTCCGCTCTGGTGTCGGCCGCCGTGTTGAGCAACCGGTACCTCACCAACCGTTTCCTGCCCGACAAGGCCATCGACCTCGTCGACGAGGCGGCCAGCAAGCTGCGCATCGAGATCGACTCCGTGCCCACCGAGATCGACGTCGTGCAGCGACGCATCCTGCAGCTCGAGATCGAGCAGGTCGCCCTCGCCAAGGAGACCGACGCCGTGTCGCGCGAGCGTCTCGACGCGCTGGTCGACGAACTCGCCGTGCTCAACACACAGGTCCACGCGATGCGCGAACACTGGGAGCACGAGAAGCAGGCCATCGACGCGATCCGACTCCTCAAGGAGGAGCTCGAGCAGTTGCGCACACAGCTCGAGCGCGAGTCCGACCTCAACGTCGCCGCCGAGATCCGCTTCGGTCGCGTGCCCGAGCTCGAGCGCCGCATCGACGATGCCACGAGCCACCTCGATTCGTTGCAGACCACTCAGCGCATGCTGAAGGAGGAGGTCGACGCCGAGGACATCGCCGACGTCGTCAGCGCCTGGACGGGTGTCCCCGTGAGCCGCCTGCTCGAGAGCGAGATGGCCAAGCTCGTCCACCTCGAGGCCTTGCTCCACCAGCGCGTGATCGGTCAGGACGAGGCCGTCATCGCCGTCTCCAACGCGATCCGTCGCTCACGCGCCGGGCTCTCCGACCCGCACCGCCCCATCGGGTCGTTCATGTTCCTCGGACCCACGGGTGTCGGAAAGACCGAACTCGCCCGAGCCGTGGCCGAGTACCTCTTTGACGACGAGCGAGCCATGATCCGCATCGACATGGGCGAGTACATGGAGAAGCACTCCGTGAGCCGCCTCATCGGTGCGCCTCCTGGTTACGTCGGACACGACGAGGGCGGTCAGCTGACCGAGGCCGTGCGTCGTCGCCCCTACAGCGTCGTGCTGCTCGACGAACTCGAGAAGGCTCACCCCGACGTGTTCAACGTGCTCCTGCAGGTGCTCGACGACGGCCGTCTCACCGACGGACAGGGACGCACCGTCGACTTCCGCAACGTGGTCGTCGTCATGACGAGCAACCTGCCGGGCGAACCGATCGAGTACTTCCGCCCCGAGTTCGTCAACCGCATCGACGAGATCATCCGCTTCCGCCCGCTCACCGAGGACGACCTCGGCCGCATCGTGACCATCCAGTTGCAGCGACTGCGCGAGCGGATGGCCGATCGTCGCATCACCCTCGAGGTCACCCCCGCGGCGATGGCGTGGCTCGCCCACGTCGGCTACGACCCGGCCTTCGGCGCCAGGCCCCTCAAGCGTGTGATCCAGCGCGAGCTCGCCGACCGTGTGGCGCTGCAGATCCTCGAGGGCAACGTGGGCGACGGCGGCACCGTCACCGTCGACATCACCGACGACGCCATCACCCTCCAGATCACCCCCTGACCACCCCCACCCCACCGATCTCGGCGCAGATCGTCCCGGATTCCGGGACTATGTGTACCGAGATCTTGGGGGACTCAGGTCGGGCGGATGGTGGCGGCGCGGCGGTGGGCCGGGAAGCCCTCGTGGTCGGACATCGCCACGATCGTCGGGGTCATCCGCGCCCGTGCTCGGGCATCGGAGCGGGCGATGGCCGTGCGCTTCAGGAAGGCCTCGGCGGTGATGC
>JBEBDM010000002.1:0-3007 GCA_041156905.1 Actinomycetota bacterium
GCGATCAGCACGCTGATGACGATCGCCACGAGCACCTGGCTGAGCGTGTCCATCGCGAGGTCCCACATCGGCACCGTTCCCGTACCTCCGGGAATCCCGCCGAGGGCTCCGATGAGCAGCAGGCACACCGCCACCGTTCCCGCGAGGCGCCAGCCCTTGCTCAGCCAGCCGATGAAGGCGAACAGAACGACGACCAGCAACCACGGGAGCCAGAGCAGGAGCTCCTTGATCGGGTCGAGGATGCGGATCACGAGGAAGTCGCTGATCGACTGCGTCCCACCGATGATCGGGACGTCGCGGCGGAGGTTGTCCTGCACCCACCCGACGGCGCTGTCGACCGAACCCGAGATGTCCCAGCGCAGTGATTCGGGGAACACCGTCAGGTCGGCGACCTTGGCCACGACGGCGGCCACGGCCACGGCGCCGACACCGATGGCGATGACGACTCGTCGGTCGATCGTCAGCGGTGCCGTGCGCTGCCCGGTGGTCATCCGGTCGAGCGCGACGGCGAGCAGCACGATGCCGAGGCCTGCCGCCATCGCCTTGCCGACCTCCTGCTTCTGCAGGGCCGACAGCACCGACTGGCCGAGGTCGCCGGTGCCGAGCAGCGAGGCGAGGACCACGATCGCGAACGCCATCATGATCACCTGGTTGAGACCGAGGAGGATGCTCCGTCGGGCCATCGGGAGCTGCACCTTCACGAGGCGCTGCCACTCGGTCGCGCCGAACGACACGCCGACCTCGTTCGCCACCACCGGCACCTGCCGGAGGCCGAGGTTGGTGAGGCGCACAGCAGGCGGGAGGGCGTACACGACGGTCGCCATCACCGCAGGCGGCACCTGCAGGCCGAAGGCCACCTGCAGCGGGCTGAAGTACACGAAGGCGGGCATCACCTGCGCCGTGTCGAGGATGATCCGCACGATCTTCTCGGCCCGGTCGGACCGCGAGGTCAGGATTCCGAGCGGCACGCCGATCACGAGGGCGATCACCACCGCCACGATCATGATCGAGAGCGTGAGCATCGCCAGCGCCCAGTCGGAGACGATCCCCACGCCGAGGAGCGCCGCACACGCAGCGACACCGGCGCGCACGCCACCCGTACGCCACCCGATCACTCCGCCGAGAACCACGACACCGGGCCAGCGCAGGGTCGAGAGCACCCAGTGCACCTTGTCGACCGACCACGTCAGCAGGTCGCTCGCAGGGTTGAGGAACCACGTGAACACCGGCGAGGTCTCGCGGTTGTAGACGGTCCACTTGTAGCGGTCCTGCATCCACGACTGGACGTGGAGGTCGAGCCACGACGGGATCTCGTGCCACAGCAGGACCGCCACGACGGCGAGCACCCCGAAGGCAGCGAAACCGAGCCGACGACGACGCTCACGCGCCTTCACCACGTCGGCCGGGTCGTCGGAGGGCAGAGCCTCGAGGGTCGCGGAACTCACGCGTCCTCGCCGGCGATCACGGAGAGCACACCGACCCGATCGATGCTGCCGATCGGACGGCCCTGGCTCGTCACGGTGACGGGTAGCGAACTCCTGGCGACGAGCGAGACGATGTCGCGCACCTTGGTCGTCTCGTCGCACTCCCCCGCCGCCGGGCCCTCGGCGAGCGGCGCCATCACGGCCGACACCGGGATGACGTGCGAGCGGGGCACGTCGCGGACGAAGTTCTCGACGTACTCGTCGGCGGGGTTCAGCACGACCTCGGCGGGAGTCCCAACCTGGACGAAGCGGCCGTCACGCATGATCGCGATGCGGTCGCCGAGACGAAGGGCTTCCTGCAGGTCGTGGGTGATGAACATCATGGTCTTCCCGAGTTCACGGCGCAGGCGGACGATCTCGTCCTGCATCTCGCGCCGGATCAGCGGGTCGAGCGCCGAGAAGGGCTCGTCGAACAACATGATGTCGGGGTCGGTGGCGAGCGCTCGGGCGAGGCCCACACGCTGCTGCTGACCACCGCTCAACTGGTGGGGCCGGTAGTCGCCCATGCCCGGGAGTCCGACGAGTTCGAGCGTCTGCGCTGCCCGCTCACGGCGCTCACGCCGGTCGACACCGCGCAGTTCGAGCCCGAACGCGACGTTGTCGAGCAGCGTGCGGTGCGGCAGCAGACCGAAGTGCTGGAACACCATCGACACCTTGTGGCGGCGGATCTCGAGCAGCGCCGCCTCGTCGGCGGCGGTCACGTCGGTGCCACCGATGCAGACAGTGCCCGAGGTCGGCTCGATCAGCCGTGTGATGCAACGGATCAGGGTGCTCTTGCCACTTCCGGAGAGGCCCATGACGACGAACACCTCACCCGGTGCCACGTCGAGGCTGACGTCGCGCATCGCCACGACGTTGCCGTGTCGGGACTCCAGTTCGCGCCGGGGCAGGTCGGCCTCGGGGGATCCGACGATGCGTTCCGCCCTTGGTCCGTAGACCTTCCACAGGTCACGGACAGAGATCATCGACTCCACTGCAGCAGTCCCCCACGAACGCTCAAAAGGTGACCTGACCCTAGCCGAGGTGCCCCGACGCCACCATGACGACTCGTGGTCGTGACAGCCAGCGATCACCGCGTCTAGGACCGACCGAGTTCGTCGAGCAACGCGTCGGCGAGGGCGATGTCGTCCACGAGCGGCCGATCCTGCCTGCCCGTGGGCAGCGAGGCGCAGGTCGCCAGCAGCCGCTCGGCCTCGGCGCCGAGCGTGACTCCCTCCGGGACCCTCAGGGCCCGTACGACAGCGAGCAGTTCGCAGGCCACGACCACGCGAGCGGCCCGCACCTGCTCGCGTGCGGCGAGCACGGCCCGGGTGGCGAACGACGCATGGTCCTCGGTGCCCAGCGAGATCGAGATGGTGTGACGGCTCGAGGGGTCGGCCAGCGTGCGGACCGTCTCGAGAGCCGAGCCGGCCGTGTACTCGAGCACCATCAGGCCGGAGCTTCCCGCGGGACCCTCGGCCTGGAAGCGACCGAGACCGGTGAACGCCGGGTCCATGAGCTTGACGAGGCGGGCCAGCGACGTC
>JBEBDM010000003.1:0-3752 GCA_041156905.1 Actinomycetota bacterium
GTAGGTATTCGATCAGTACACCTCTGTTGGACGGGCGAACCTAGGTGAGATGGATCGTTGGGCGCGTTGTGTGGGACTCTCTAGATCGATTGAGATGAAGTCGGCTCGGCAGCGGGCACGTGAGCGCTGCGTGCCGAAGGTCGGATCAGGACTTCATGCGGGAGTTCGTGGGGTCGTGGAGGGCGGCGGTGTGACGGGTCGCGGGGATCCGCTCGCCGTAGACCTCGATCGCGAAGTCGGTGCGGTCGAGGTGCTCGACGGGCACGTAGCCGTACACGACCGGCTTGCCGACGGTGTGGCCGAAGTTGGCCGATGTCGTGAACCCGACCACCTTGTCGCCGTCGGGACCCGGCAGGAGGATCGCCTCCCCGCTGACCGGGAACGCCATCGACTCGAGCGTGAACGTGCAGAGTCGACGCTGGGGGCCGGCCTCCCGCAGGGCCACGAGCGCGTCGCGTCCGAGGAAGTCACCCTTCTTCAGGCTGACGCGCCAGCCGAGACCGGCCTCCCACGGCGAGGTGTCGGGCGTGACGTCGGTGCTCCAGTACACGTAGCCCTTCTCGACGCGCATCGTGTCGACGGCGCGGTAGCCGACGTGCCGGATCCCGTGTTCCTGGCCTGCCTGCCACAGCATCTCGTGGACGTGGGCGGCGTACTCGGTGGGGATGTGCAGTTCCCACCCGAGCTCGCCGGTGTAGCCGACGCGCAATGCGAGCACGGGCGCCGATCCGATGGTGAGCTCACGTGCGGTCGCGTACGGGAAGGCCTCGTTGCTCACATCCTCCTCGCACGCGGCCTGGAGGACGAGCCGGCTCTTCGGGCCGCAGAGGTTGAGTACGGCGCGGGCCGAGGTGAGGTCGCGGACGATCACGCTCCCGTCGTCGGGGGAGTTGCTCCGGATCCAACCCATGTCGTGCGCACCGAACGCGGCGCCGGTGACGACGTACCAACTGTCGGGCGCCGTGCGGGTCATGGTCAGGTCGCACTCGATGCCGCCGCGCTCGTTGCAGAGCTGGGTGTAGATGACAGAACCGACCGGCTTGTCCATGTCGGCGACGCTCAACCACTGGACGGCGGCGTTCGCTCCGGGGCCGGTGATCTCGAACTTGGCGAACGAGGTCTGGTCGATGACGGCGACCCCGTTGCGCACGGAGCGGGCCTCGTCGCCCACGTGGCGGAACCAGTTCGGCTCCCAGAACGACGGCGCGTCGACGGGCTCGACCCCCTCGGGGGCGAACCAGTTGGCGCGTTCCCACCCGCCACGCGAACCCATCACGGCGCCCTGCTGGAGCAGGACGTCGTGCAGCGGGCTACGACGCACGCCGCGGGCCGTGACCTTCTCGCTCCCCGGGGCGGCGAGCTTGTAGTGATGCGCGTACATCTCGACCATGCGCGTGTTCATGAAGTGGCGCGTCGTGTGGTGGAACGAGAAGCGCCGCACGTCGAGCGGCCACAGGTCGAGCGACGGGCGTCCCTCGAGCATCCACTCGGCCGTCATCTTCCCGGCACCACCACCGGCAGCGATGCCGTAGAGGAAGCCGGTGGCGACGAAGTAGTTGTCGAGTTCGGGAACGCGACCCATCACGAAGTCGGCGTCCGCCGAGTAGGGGATGGGACCGTTGAGGAGGGTGCGGATGCCGGCCTTCTCGAGGCACGGCGTGCGCTTGTTACCGAGTTCGGCGAGTTGTGCGAAGCGGTCGAAGTTCGGGTCGAACAGCTTGCGCTGGAACGGTGACGGGATGCCCTCGGTGCCGAACGCGAGCGTGTCGGGCTCGTAGCCGCCGAGCAGCAGGCCGGGTCCGTCGGGCTTGTAGTACACGAGGTGGTCGGGGTCGCGCATCGTTGGCATCTTCCCGAGCTCGACGGGCGTGTAGCCCTCGATCGGACCGCTGAGCATGTACTGGTGCTCGACCGCGGTGGCGGGGATGCGGACACCGGCCATCCGGCCGACCTCCATGCCCCACATGCCAGCGGCGTTGACGAGCATCTCGCACTCAACCGCGCGTGCCTCGCCGGTTGTCTCGTCGGTCACGTTCACCGTCGTGCAGCGGCGTCCGTCGACGGTGATCGACGTGACACGGGCCTGCTCGACGATCCTCGCGCCGCGCATGCGAGCCCCGCGGGCGATGGCCATCGTCACCGATGCGGGGTCGATGTAGCCGTCGGTAGGGAGGAACGCCGCGGCGAGGACGTCCTCGGTGCTCATCAGCGGGAACAGCTCCTGGGCGCGCTCGGGCGAGATGATGTCCATCGGCAGGCCGAAGCTCTTCGCCATGGTCGCCAGGCGCTTGAGTTCCATCACCCGCTCGGGTGAACAGGCGAGACGGAGGCTGCCGGTCTCGTGCCAGTCGACCGCCTGCTCGGTCTCGGCCTCGAGCCCGCGGTACATCTCGACCGACTGTTCGAGCATCCGAGTGGTGTTGCGCGACGAGCGCAACTGCCCCACGAGTCCGGCGGCGTGCCAGGTGGCGCCGTCGGTGAGGTGGTGCTGCTCGAGGAGCACGACGTCGCTCTCGCCGTACTTGGTGAGCCAGTACGCGATCGAGCAGCCGAGGATGCCGCCGCCGATGACGACGATGCGGGCGCGATCGGGGATGCGTGAGTCGCCAGTGTGGGTGGCAGCAGCAGTCGGGCTCATGTCAGGCCTTCACTCGTGAGTTGGTCGGGTCGTACAGGGGAGAGAGCGTCACGGCGGCAGCGACGCGTTCGCCGCCGACCTCGAGCTCGTAGGTGCCGTCGAGCACCCAGCGCCGGAACTCGGTGAGGGCGAGGTGATCGGGGCGCCGCACGTAGCCGAGTCCGATCGAGCGGTCGATCGTGTACCCGAACCCGCCACCGGTGAGCCAGCCCACCCGCTCGCCGTCGCGGAAGATGGTCTCGCGGCCGAGCAGCACGACGGACGGGTCGGTGGTGAAGGTGGCCAGCACCTTGCGGACACCGTTCGACTGCTGCGCGACGAGGGCGTCGCGGCCACGGAACTCGACGCCCGTGCCGATCTTGCACGCCCATCCGAGTCCGGCCTCGAGCGGCGTGTGGTCGGGGCCGATGTCGCTTCCCCAGGCCCGGTAGCCCTTCTCCAGACGGCACGACTCGATCGCCCGGTATCCGGCGTTGACGAGCCCAAGTGGTGCGCCGGCGTCGGTGAGGCGCTCGAACACGAGACGGGCGCTCTCGACGGGGAGGTGCAGTTCCCAACCGAGCTCGCCCATGTAGGTGATGCGCAGGGCGCGCACGGGTGCACCGCCGATGCCGATCGACTGCCATGTCCCGAAGGGGAAGGCGGCGTCGGAGAGATCGTGATCGGTGACCTGCGTGAGGATCTCGCGTGAGCGGGGTCCCATCAGCGTCAGTACCGACCACGCCGAGGTGACGTCGAACAGCTGGGCATCGGCTCCCGTAGCGGCGACTCCGGCGCGAATCCAGTCGAGGTCGTGCGTCGCGAACCCGGTTCCGGTGACGAGGTAGAACTCGTCGTGGGCGACACGGGCCACAGTGAGGTCACACTGGATGCCACCGCGGTCGTCGAGCATCTGGGTGTAGGTGAGCGAACCCACCGGCTTGCGGACGTCGTTGGCGCAGATCCAGTCGAGGGCGTCGAGCGCGCCCGGCCCCTTCAGCGCGTACTTGGCGAAAGAGGTCTGGTCGATGAGGACCGCAACCTCGCGGCAGGCGCGGTGCTCGCGGCCGACGGAGGCGAACCAGTTCTGCCGGCCGTATGTGTAGACGTCGTGATCGGTCTCGCCCTCGGCGGC
>JBEBDM010000004.1:0-3133 GCA_041156905.1 Actinomycetota bacterium
CTGCGCCGATGCGCGCTGGGTCGAGACGGCCATCAGCGTGCCCCATCCGAACCGACCGGGAACTCCCTCTCGGAAGACACCGCCGGGCGAGTTCTGCTGGATCCATTGCATGATCCCCGGCGAGTACTCGTAGCCGTCGTGGTGCAGCCACGTGTTCATGATCACGAGTCGCGAGAAGCGCTCGGGCATGGTGGCGTACTGGGCGAGGCCGGTCGGTCCACCCCAGTCCTGTACGAAGAGGGTGATGTCGTGGAGGTCGAGTTCGACCACCAGCCGTTTCAGGTTGGCGGTGTGCCGTGCGATGCCGTACCACTCGGGGTCGGTGACCTTGTCGCTGCGGCCGAAGCCGATGTGGTCGGGTGCCACACAGCGATACCCCGCGGCCAGCAGTGCCGGGATCATGCGGCGGTAGAGGTAACTCCACGTCGGCATCCCGTGCACCAGCAACGCGACGGGCGCGTCCTTCGGACCTTCGTCGATGTAGTGCATCCGCAGTCCGTCGACGTCGAGGTAGTGCGGCTCGAACGGGAAGTCGGTGAGACCCTCGAAGTTGGCATCGGGCGTGCGGAGGAAAGGGACACCGTCGGAGGTGGTGGGCATCGGCGAACTCTTCCACGGTGACGAGACGGCCCTGCCATCGGACGGTCGCCGGACAGTCGCCGGTCAGTCGGGCTGCTGGTACTCAGTCCGGTCGCGTCGCCCGCGGCATCGTGGCGAGGTACTCATTGAGGTCGGCGGGGAAACCGGGAGCCCGCAGGTCGAGTCCACACGCCTCCTCGAGGAGCCGTGCGACCATCGGTGAACCGGCCCCGCCGCCGTAGGCAGCACGTGCCCTGATGTTCAGCTGCTCCACCGTCGCGGCGATGTCGAGCGGTACGTCGAGTTCACGGCCGAGCTGTGTGGCGAACCCGAGGTCCTTGCACGACAGGTCGAGCGAGAAGCCGATGTCGTAACTGCCGCTGAGGATGGTCGTGCTCTCGGTCTCGTGGATGAAGCTGTTGCCCGAGCTGGCCTTGATGACCTCCCACGCCTGGCGGAGGTCGATCCCCGCACGCGCCGCCAACATGTACGCCTCGGCGGTCGCGGCGATGTGGATGAAGGCGAGCATGTTGGTGATCACCTTGATGACTGCCGCCTGCCCCAGCTCGCCCATGTAGAACACGCGGCCACCGACGGCGGAGAACACGGGAGCGAACCGCTGGAACACCGCCTCGTCACCACCGACGAGGACGGTGATCGTTGCCGACGACGCGTTGTGCGCCCCGCCGGTCACGGGGGCCTCGAGCGTGTGCACGCCGCGCTCGGCGAGCAGTCCAGCGAGTCGCAGCAACTCGTGGCGGTCGTTCGTGCTCATGTCGATCCACGTGCTGCCGGGTCGGAAGCCGTCGAGCAGCCCGTTCTCGCCGGCCACCACGGTGGTGATCGCCGCGACCGACGGGAGGCAGGTCACCACTGCGTCACACAGCGCGGCGACGGCGGCTGGCGACTCGGCCCATGTCGCCCCTGCCTCCTCCAGCGGTTCGGCCGCCGTGCGGTGCAGGTCGTGGACGACCACGTCGAACCCCGCTGCCACGAGGTTGGCGGCGAGATGCCGCCCGATGTTCCCCAGCCCGACGCATCCGATCCGCATGTGCTCCCCCTCAGGTCGATGGGAGAGTAGCCAACGGGCTCAGAGCGAGAGCACGTGTCCGACGGCCGGGTCGATCGTCCCGCCCACCAGGCTCGACCACGTGGCGAGCAGGGCATCGGCCCCGGTCTCCTGCTCGACGTGGAGCCACCGTCGGGCGTCGGCGGCGAACACCGACAGAGCGGCCTGCATCCGGGCGTTCATCTCCTCGCGCCCCCACTCCTTGCCGCGCTTGACCAGCTGGCTCGGAGCGAAGAAGAACTGTGGCTCAGGGCCGGGCATCCCGCGCACTGCACCCCCTGCGTCCCAATGCGTCGCCCCGACCTTGCACGAATGGCCGAGGGCGGAACCGAAGTGCTCGTGCACGCGACGCAGGACGTCGGAGTTGCCGGCCATGTCGACCACGACGCTCGGCACGACGGCGAGCGCCTCCAGGTCGTCGTACACGACGACCTCGTCGTAGAGGCCCGTCGCCGTGACGAACTCGAGGTTGCGCGCCGACGTGAGCCCCACCGATCGCGCCGAACCCTGCACACGCAGTTCGTGGGCGAGCGCGAGCGAGGTCTTCGACGATGCGCTCGTCACGAGCACCTGCTCGGCGCCGAACATCCCGTTGTCGCGCAGGAAGTCCTCGCACAGGTGGGAGGTGATGAACAGCCCACGGAGCAGGAGGTGGTACGCCTCGTCCTCCTCGCTCGCTCCCGGGTCGGCCGGGTCGAACTGCCGGTACGCGGGAGCGTGAGCGGCACGGTGCTCGGCCATGTCGACGAGTCCGCCGTTCCGGACCACCGGCTGGACCACGTGATGATCAGCAGCGGGATAGAAGCCGAACCAGCGCGAGCCAATGGCCACGCCCTCGACGTCACTATCGACGACCGTGGCGAAACCCATCACCGGCAGACGACCCCAGCCGTCACGCGAGGCCGGGAAGAAGCCCCAGTAGTCCAGGAAGTCGCCGGCGACCGCGTAGGAGACGTTGTTGGAGGTGAGGGCGAAGGCGTCGATCCTCATGAGCACGCTGTCTCGCGGTGCGCTCGCCGGTGTCACAGTGTCAGCCATGTCCACGACGGTGATGTCGGAACGATCGATCTCGAAGTGCACGGCGGCCCTCCCTCGTCGTGCCCGCGGACGCGGGGCGTGATCCGATGATCCTGCCGCGCGAGATCACCTTCAGCGAGGATGCCGTGTACGCCCTCACCGAGCTGATCGGGATCATGACCGACCAACTCTTCGACGGGAACATGCACGGTCGCTGGAACTCCGAGCGCCTCATCGACCTCCAGCTGCGCCTCAACGAGACCTTCTCCGGCCTCTCCGTCCCGATGGGGATCGACGATGCTGCGCTGTTGCTCGACGGGATGTCGTTCACCGAGGTCATGTCGGTCGACCTGCCGTTCTTCCCGATGGTGCAGTGGACGAGCGACTTCATCCGCGACGAGATCCGTCAGCACTGGACCGAGGCGGAGTGGCTCGACCACACCGCGAAGGGCCGCTGAGGACGACGCG
>JBEBDM010000005.1:0-3145 GCA_041156905.1 Actinomycetota bacterium
TCGCCCGCCGCCTCCTGTCCGACGACCTCCCCGACCTCGCCGACGACCGTCTCGAGGAGGCCATCGCCTTCGTCGAGCGCCGTCTGGTCACCCTCCCGAGCGTCATGCGTCTCGGAGTCACCGTGCTGGCCGTGGTCTTCCGCGGGATCCTCGCCCTCCCCGGGGGGTGGACCATTGCCCGGGCTCTCCTCGCCCTTCCGCTCCCCTTCGTGCCCGAGTATCCGCGGCTCGTCCGTTCCCTGGCCTACGCCTACGTGTGGGAGACCTGGCCCTCGACCACGTCCACCGGGGCAGCCGCCCCCACGGGGGTCGGGCGATGAACGTCGGGCCGAGCGGAGGACTGCCGCCGGGCGTCAGCGTCCTCGACCAGACGTCCGTCGAGACCGACGTCCTCGTCATCGGGAGTGGTGCTGGCGGTGCGACCACTGCCGCGATCCTCGCCGCAGCGGGATTCGACGTCGTGATCGCCGAGGAGGGCGACTGGGTCGAGCAGGGCTCCGTCGTCCCGTTCTCGCTCGACCAGATGGACCGCCAGTACCGAGCGGGCGGCGTCACGGTCGCCCTCGGTTTCCCCTCGATCGCCTACACCGAGGGCCGTTGTGCCGGCGGCGGGACCGAGGTCAACAGCGGCCTTTACTGGCGGCCACCGGGTGAACTGCTCGAGCGTTGGCAGCGCGACTTCCGCATCTCCGACTTCGCCCCTGACGACCTCCTCGCCATCGCCGACGAGGTCGAGCAGGCCATCAACGTCCGCACCGTCCCCGGCGCCCACTCGGCGCAGAGCGAGGTCCTCCGATCGGGAGCCGCGCGACTCGGATGGCGACACGGCGAGGTCCCGCGCTGGATGACGTACCCACACGGTGACGACCCGGCGCGCGGTGAGCGGCAGTCGATGACGCGCACCTACCTGCCGCGCGCCCTCGAGTCCGGCGCCCGGCTCCTCACCCGGTGTCGCGTCGACCGGCTCGTCATGGACGGCGGCCGCGCCGTGGAGGCCCAGACGACCCTCGACGACGGACGGCGCGGGCGGATCCGGTTCCGCGACGTGATCGTGTGCGCAGGGGCGATCCACACCCCCGCACTCCTCCAGCGATCCGGGATCCGAGGTCACATCGGTCGCACGCTCGCGGTCCACCCGACGGTCAAGCTCGCCGCCCGGTTCCCCGACGCGATCAACATCCCCGACGACGTCCCCGTCCACCAGGTCAAGGAGTTCACTCCGCACCTGTCGTTCGGTGGTTCGGCCAGCAACCCCGGTCTCGTGGCCCTCAGCCTTCTCGACAACTGGGCGTCGTTCCGTCGCGCCGTCGCCGACTGGCCGCGTATGAGCGTGTACTACGCAGCGATCACGAGCGAGGGCACGGGGCGCGTGATCTCGCTCCCGGGCATGCGCGACCCTCTCGTGACCTACCGGCTCACTGGGCGCGACAAGGCCCTCCTCGGCAGCGGCCTCGCACGTCTCGCCCTGCTCATGCTGGAGGGCGGCGCCGAGGAGGTGTTCCCGTCGTTCAAGGGTGCTCCGAGCGTGACCACCCGTCGCGACATCGGGACCCTGAGCCGGGCGTTCAGCGCCTCCAAGGCGAGCGTCATGACGGTCCACCTCTGCGGCACCGTTCCGATGGGCGAGGTCACCGAGCGCTGCGGCGCCGACTCGTACGGTCGTGTCCACGGATGCTCGAACGTCCGTGTCAACGATGCGTCGCTGCTGCCCACCGCGCCCGGGGTCAACCCCCAGGCCTCGGTGATGATGTTCGCCATCCGCAATGCCCGCCACCTCGCCGCCCTCGGGAGCCGCCGTGACCACTGACCGCCGATCGCTGCCCGACACCACGGTGGTCACCGGCGCTGCCGGCTGGCTCGGCCGTGCCCTCGTCGACCACCTCCTCGGTGACGAGCAGCGCACGCACCTGCGTCTCCTCGCCCACGACACGGCCGAGGCACAGGCGCTGCGCACTGCCATCGACGCCCACACCGCCGGGCCGACCCGCTCGGTCGAGATCGTGATCGGCGACGTCTCCCGACCCGACACCGCCCGCCGTCTCCTCCACGGGGTGCTCGGCACCACCGACGTCATCCACACCGCTGGCATCATCCACCCACGACGTGTCCGCCAGTTCACCGAGGTGAACGCGACCGGCGCCCGGAACGTGGCCGAGGCATGTCGAGACCTCGGTGTTCGTCGCCTCGTCCACGTCTCGTCGAACAGCCCGTTCGGTACGAACCCCGACCACGCCGACACGTTCCGCTCCGACGAGCCGTACAACCCGTACCTCGGCTACGGCATCTCGAAGATGCAGGCAGAGGTGGCCGTCCTCGAGAACGTCGAGGCCGGACTCGACGCCAGCATCGTGCGACCGCCGTGGTTCTACGGACCGTTCCAGCCGCCCCGCCAGACGACCTTCTTCCGGATGGTGCGTACCGGTCGCTTCCCCGTCATCGGCGACGGAAGCCAGCGTCGTTCGATGGCCTACGTCGGCAACCTCGTCGACGGCATCGTCGCCGCCGAGCTCGTCGAGGGTGCCCGCGGTCGCGGCTACTGGATCGCGGACGCCACGCCGTACACCGTGACCGAGATCGTCGAGACCGTCGGCCGGGCCCTCTCCGACGAGGGCCTCGAGGTCACGCCCAACTCGACACGGCTGCCCGTCCTCGCGGCGAGAGTGGCCGAGACCGCCGACCGCGTCCTGCAGGCGGTGGGCCTCTACCAGCAGCAGCTCCACGTGCTCGGCGAGATGGGCCACACGATCGCCTGTGACGTGAGCCGCAGCATCGACGAACTCGGCTGGGAGCCGCGGGTCGCCCTCTACGAGGGCATGCGCAACAGCATCCGCTGGTGCCTCGCCCAGGGGCTCGAGCTGTGAGCCGCACCCTCGTCACCGGCGGAAGCGGCTACTTCGGTTCGCTCCTCGTCCGACAGCTCCTCGCGGCCGGACACGAGGTCCGCGTCCTCGACCTCGTCGACGCCGACGATCGGCCCGAGGGGGTCGAGTTCGTGGGCGGCGACATCCGCGATCCCGACACCGTCGCCACCGCCGTCCGTGGCATCGAGGTCGTCTACAACAACGTCGCCCAGGTGCCTCTCGCCAAGGACCTCGACCTGTTGCGCTCCGTCAACGTCGACGGCACCACGCTGCTCCTCGCGGCG
>JBEBDM010000006.1:0-4919 GCA_041156905.1 Actinomycetota bacterium
GATGCCGTCGCCGAGGCCCTCCTCGAGCACGAGACGATCGACGGCGCCGACGTCGCCCGCCTGGTGCAGGAGAGCCTCGAGCCGAGCGCTGACAGCGCCGACTCGCCCGTCAACTCCTGACGTCAACCCCTGACCGCTGGAACCTGACCACTCGGCGACGAGTGGTCGGGACGGCCCGACGCACGACCACTCCACGACACCGGACGGTGCGCTCCCCCGGGGCGTGCCGTCCGGTTCGTCAGTGCCCGAGGTCGGGTTCGGGCGAACTACCCGGGTCGCGGGCGTCGGCCACCGCCGCCCACAGGTCGGTGGCGGTCACCGGACCGGTGAAGCCGCGGTGCACCACTCCCTCGGCATCGACCACGGCCACGATCGGCACGGCGTCGATCGCGTACTTCCGGTGCAGTTCGCGGTCAGCACCGAACTCGACGTCGATCACCGAGACGCCCGGGCTCTCGAGCACCCGCGCCTTGGCCACGACGTCGGCGCACGTGTGACACGCCGCCGAGGAGAACACGACCACGGCCCACGGCGCGGTCGCCGCCGGGAAATCGGCCCGGTCGAGCTGGGCCGGAACCGCCGCCGCCGGCTGGGTCGGAGCCTCGACACGGCGACGACGCTGGAGGACCTGGCCCGCCACCAGCGCCACGCACATCACGACGACTGCGACGACCACCTGCACGGTGGCCACCCTAGTGAGCGTCAGCCCGGAAGGGCGAGGGCGGCCGAGCGACCCTTCAGATCGCCACCGCGTGGCAGCGAGCGCTGCACCACGATCCGTCGCTCGCTCTCGATCACGAGCGCCGCATCGAGCACGGCAGGATCGTCGGGCACCGGGATCGCGATCACCGACGCACCGGGGAGCTCGATCGCCTCGAGACCCGGCACCACCACCTCACCGGCCGGACCGAGGGCCTTGACCGTCACGGTCCCGGGCTCGAAGTCGAGGTTCATCACGATGATGACCTCCTTGGCAGGGGTCGGCGAGCCGTAGGCCATGCTCCACCGGCGCGACCCCTCGAAGACCATCGGGGCTCCCATGGCCACCGACGTGTGCCAGGTGTCGCCCGTCTTGCGGGTGATGCCCTGCTCGACGACGATCCCCTCGGTGCCGTCGGTGGTGAACACGATCCCGTGCCGTCCGGCAGGAAGGTCGACGAAGTCTGCGGCGAGGAACGAGCGCACCTCGCCCGCCGGCACGGTCTCGACCCACTGACCCGTGAACTCGGGGTCGGTGATCCCCCAGAAGTTGGCCGACACCGAGACGTCGCGGTCGGAGGGGTTGTAGATGCTGTAGCGCTCGAAGCGCACGTCGTCGGCGACGTCGCCATCGGGGAACCACCAGGCGGTGGAGAGCGACGGCGCTCCCAGCATCACCGAGTATCCGAAGCGCTCACCCGTGTAGTGCTGGGCGCGCCCGGCGACCACACGACCCTGAGTCGAACGCACCGCGATGCCGAGGACCGCCTCGTCCTTGGGGAGACGGTCCTGGGTCACGATCGCGATCGACCGCGCACGGACCGGGATGCCCTGCAGGTCCTGCGGGACGCGCTGGCCGTCGTTGGTCGCCAACGCGACATCGACGATGGCGTCGTGCGGGAACGGGTTGGCGATCAGGATGTCTTCCTGGCTGCCGTTGCGCGTGTAGTTGTCGGCGAAGTACCAGTCGGCCGAGGTGCTGTTCGCGCACGGGCTCACACTGGCTCCCGACTGGTGGCGCGCCTGCTGCTCGACGAAGGCACCCGTGCCACCGATCTCGACCATCGCGGCGAGATAGCGCCCGGGGAGCAGACCGGTGAGCGGCACCTGCTCGGTGGAGCGCGGCGCCAGCTCGATGTCCTGTTCGACGGGTTCGACGTCGGAGGCGTCGGAGAAGATCGTGACGTGCGCGGAGAGAGGTCCGTCGGTGGTGTTCACGACGCGCAGGTCGCCACCGAGACCGTCGGCACTGTCGTCGCCGCTCGGGACGCCGGCGCAGTGCCAGGTCGAGCCGATGAACTCGGCCGACGGGACGAACGGCATCGTCGGCGCGCCGAGGGCGGCGAACACCGCACCGGAGGACGGCCTCTCGGGGCCGAGGACACCAGCCGGGATCAGCGCCACAGCAGCGACCGGGAGGAGGACGAACGGGACGACACCCACGAGGCGACGCAGCATCATGACTCGCTCCTCTCGTCAGGAGTGTCCGGTGACTCGGGAACGTCGTCGGCGGAGGCCACGAGCGCCGCCAGCGACTCGCTGGGACGGGCGATCGGCCCCGTCAGGTCGAGCACGGGTTCGAGCGAGGCAGCGCGACGCGGGAACAGCCGCGACCACCTCACGCTCGCTGCGGCGACACCGAGGGCCAGCCACACGAGTGCCTGCACCAGCAACCAGAGGAACCGGGAGAACGGTGCGTCGTGGGCGAGTCGCGCCTCACCGGCCGACGGGACGTCGAAGGCGAGGGTCGAACCGAACGCACGTCGGGGGGCGATCTCGAGGGCTCCCACCGTGAGCGTCCAGCGCTCGTCGTAGGGAACGGCCACATGCAGAGTCGAAGCAGCGACCGGACCCGTCGCCGGACCGCGCTCCGACGCCCCCGATCCGAACGGCACCGCACCCTGCAGGTCGGCACGGATGAGCGAACTGCCACCGGCCTCGAGGCTGGCGGCAGCTCCGGCCTCCGAGAGCATCGATCGGGTCGGGACGGCCGCGACGTTCTCGTAGACGAGGAAGTGCGGCGGCCGGGTGAGCGGCGACGCGAGGTCGAGCTGGTCGTCGAGCACGTCGGTCAGTCCGGCCGGCGGGTCGAGAGGGGTGTCGATCGTGCCGCGCACGCCATCGGCGACGGGCACCACGACGTACCGGATCGCGAAGGGGGCCAGGAGTCGACCCCCGCGCACCGTCTCTCCGCGGGCCATCAGTCCGAGCGCCTCAGCCACCTCGGTCTCGACCTCCGACGGGGCGCCCGCCCAACGGTCGCGCACGGTGGGGAGGCCGTCGTCGGTGATCGCCATGGCGATCCCGTCCGAGTACTCCCAACTGCCGGCCGGGATCATGTCGGGTACCCCGAGCCACAAGATCCGGTAGTCGCCACTCTCCTGGTCGGAGGGCAGTTGCACGAGCGAGTCGGTGAGCGACTGCTCGGGCATCCGCCAGCGGCCGTCGACCACCGACACCACTCCCGGGACGGTGCCGACGACGGCAGCCACGGCAGCGAGGACACCGAGCGGCTGACGCCACCCGAACGAACCCGAGAGGACGTCGGCGTCGAACGCCGCGGCCAACGAGCCGATCGACAGGGCCGCACCGAAGGCGACCGGGACGAGGAGCACCCCGGCGGACGGCACCGAGATCGGCAGGGCGTCACGTCCGGCAGCGACCGCGAGTGCCCCGAACACCGACACCAGCGCGGCACCGCGCACCGCCCACGTGAACCGCCACGACCGGGCGATCAACGGCGTCACCACCACCGGGAGGAGGACGAGCACGGTGACGATCGTGAAGCTCGCTGGGCCGACCTGCATCCGGGCGAGTTCCTCGAGCCCGAGTCGGCGCGAGTCGTCCGGGACACCGACGATCGACGTCCAGCCGTCGGCCGACAGCAATGTCGTCGACCACGGCAGGTTGGCGACGAACGCGGCCACCGAGGCGAGGACCGTGGCGGCCAGCATCGAGACGGCGGTGCGTGCCGAGCCACCACCCGCGAGCGTGGCCAGCGTCAGCACGACACCGATCGCGAACGCCATCACGAGAGCGACAGGGGCGAGAGCCGTGGCGATCGCGAGCACGAGGGTCAGTTGCGCACCGACACGGACGAGCGACCGCGAGTCGAGGACCCGCTGACGCTCGACGGGTGCATCAGCCGCGTCGACCCGCCGCGCCAGCTCGAGACCGGCGATGCGACGAAGGTGGTGGACCATCCAGGGAACGGTCGCGTAGGTGATGAGGGCCGACCACTGACCCGAGGCCAGCAACTGGGCGACGAGCGGGACGGCGACGTAGACGATCGTGGTCGAGACGCGCGAACGCACCGACGGGAACACCGACGCCGCACGCCATGTGCCCCACGCACCCACCACGAGCGGTCCGAGCACGGCAACGGTCTGCAGGAGACCCATGCGGAACAGGGTGACGACGCTCCCGAGCCCGAGCACGGCGAACGCCGTCGGAACGGCCTCCGCACGGCCGAGGCCCACACCCGACCAGCCTGACCGGTACTCGGCGAGCAGTTCGCCGGGGCTCGACGGGAAGCGCAGGAACTCACCGAAGGCCGGGACCCCGTCGATGATCAGCTGGCGGCTCGCGACGATGATCGCCGCCGTCAGGCCGAGGAAGAGCAGCGCCGGACCGCCGCCGGCACCGGCACGCCACCGACGTTCGTCGCTGGCATCGGGGTCGGTGGCACGCAGGTGCCGGTCGCGCAGGTAGCTCTTGAGCCGCGCGCTCCCCTTCACCTGCAGGCCGGCGATCTCGGAGTCGGGCACCGTCCTCAACGAGCGGAGCGCCGTGCGTCGCGCGAGGTACGACGGGATCCGTGGCGCGATCCCGACGAACGCCGCCAGCAGCGAGACACCGCGGCGGAAGTGCCCGGTCACGAACGACACCAGCGACTCGACGAGGGTCATCGCCGCTGTCAGCAGCATCACCCACCACACACGCCCGGCACCGGTGAGGGTGGCGACGGTGCGCATCCTGCTGCGGTCGGCCATCGACTCGAGACGGAGATCAGGTCGACGCTCGGCGAGCCGCTCGCGGTGACGGGCCACCGCAGCGGGCACCACCACCACGCGGGCCCCGCTCAGGTGGGCGCGCCAGCAGAGGTCGACGTCGTCACCGCGATACTCGATCGTCTCGTCGAAGCCACCGATCGTGCGGAACAGGTCGGCCCGGACGAGCATGCAGGCCGACGGCACGGCGAACACGTCGCGCACGGCGTC
>JBEBDM010000007.1:0-7695 GCA_041156905.1 Actinomycetota bacterium
CGATCTGCGCCGAGATCGGTGGGGTGGGGGTGGGGTTAGAAGGAGTGGTAGCCGCCGTCGATGGTGATGACGTCGCCGGTGTGCCAGGAGCTGGCGTTGCTGGCGAAGTAGACGCCCATCCCAGCGAGGTCCTCGGGACGGCCCCAGCGGCGCATCGGGATGCGCGTGAGGACCTTCTTCTGGAAGGCCTCGTAGCCGAGGGCCGGTGCGGTCATCTCGCTCTCGACCCACCCCGGCAGCACGGCGTTGCAGCGGATCCCGTCGCGGGCGTGCTCGACGGCGATGCCCTTCATCATCGCGATGAGGGCACCCTTCGATCCGCCGTAGTGCTGCCCGCGCTGCTGGCCGTACCACGCAGAGCCACTGGTGGTGAACACGATCGAGCCACCGCGCGGCTCCTGCGCGCACATCTGACGCACGGCCTCCTGCGCGGTGAAGAACGCCCCGTCGAGGTTGACCCGCATCACGCGACGCCACTCGTCCTCGCTCATCTCGGCGAAGCTCGGTGCCGCACCGCCCACGCCGGCGTTGACGAAGCACGAGTCGAGGCGACCGAGCGTCTCGACGGTGGTGCGCATCGCTGCGATCACGGCGTCGTGATCACCGACGTCGCACACCAGGTCGAGCACCTGATGTCCGTGGCGTCGCACCTGCTCTGCGGCCGCCGCGTTCTTCGATGGGTTGGTGCCCCAGATCGCGACAGCAGCACCGTGCTCGGCAAGCGCATCGGCCCAGCCGAGTCCGATCCCGCTGTTGCCTCCCGTCACGAGGGCGACGTGGCCGGCGAGGTCGAACATCGAGCTCACGGGTGGGCCGCCTCTCCGAGCACGGCCTCCATCAACGGCGTCAGGTTCGGGCCACGGCGCAGGGTGTGGCCGCCGTCGGTGCCGATGCACTGGCCCGTGATCCAGCCACTCTCCGGCCCGGCGAGGAACCGGACGGCGTTGGCGATGTCGTCGGTGGTGCCGAGTCGGCCTACGGGGATGTTGGCGAGGTAGTCGGCGACGATGTCGGGGCTCGAGGTCAGACCGACCGCGATGTCGGTGGGCACGAGGCTCGGACGCACGGCGTTGGCCCGGATGCCCGACACGCCGAGCTCGTCGGCCGCCTGGCGCACGAGCATCTCGAGTGCAGCCTTGCTGACGCAGTACGAGGTCATGTAGCGGTGTGTGAGCGGACCCGCGATCGACGAGACGGCCACGATCGAGCCGCCACCGTTGCGGGCCATCGGTGCCGCTGCGTGCTTGATGGTGAGGAACGCCCCGGTGAGGTTGGTCGACATCACCGAGTTCCACTCGTCGAGGGTCGTCAGGTGGATCGGCGACGCCGCTCCGGTACCTGCGCTCGCCACGGCGATGGTGAAGCGACCCGCCGCGTCGGCCGCCGCGCACGCCGCCTGCACGGATGCCTCGTCGCCCACGTCGCAGACGACGTGTCGGGCATCGATGCCCTCGGAACGAAGGGCCTCGGCCGCTGCCGCCACCTTCGCCTCGGTGCGTCCGGCGAGCACCACCGCCGCGCCGTCCGTCCCGAGCCGGCGTGCGCACGCCAACCCGATCCCACTTCCGCCCCCGGTGACGAGGGCGCTCTGTCCTGCCAGTGCCGACTCCATGCGCACTCTCTACTTCATCGCCAGCGCGTTCGGCGGACTGGCCACACCGTGAGGGAGGTTCAGCGGCGCCGACGTGAGGAAGCACTCGTACACCCCATCAGCAGCGCAGTCGGCCGCCAGCGCCTCGAGGTCCCACATCTCGCCGAGCGGGATGCCGAGCATCGGTAGCAAGAGCGTGTGGGTGAAGATCTCGTGCAGACGACGCCGGTCGGAGCGGACCTCCGACTCGACCGCCGGATCGAGCAACGAACCGGGCGGCCACACCTCCACCGCCGGGTTGTCGCAGCCGATCGCCGCGATCCGCATGTCCCACAGCACCTCGGCGAGCCGCTCACCGCTGCGCAGGCCAGGCGTGCGAAGCCCGTCGACCGCCGCAAGTCGTTCACGGACCTCGTGTGACTGCTGCTCGTACCAACCGACCCAACCCGTCCGCATCAACAGGATGTCGCCGTCCTCGCGGACGGTCCCCTGCGCTGCCAGGCACTCGGCCAGCTCGTCGGGCTCGATCGGGTCGGCCTCGTCGTAGCGCAACGGTCGGCCGACCGACTCACGCCACCGGCCGATGTCGCACAGCACGGCCCGGCCAGCGATGCCCCGACGGGCCCAGTGGTCGATGCCGTGCTCGTCGTCGTCGACACCGCCGTAGTGGCCGGTGCCTTCCTCGTCGGCCAGGGCGCCGTGGTTGCGGATGTGACGGAAGCCGTCCCACTGCGAACTCGACTGCGTGTTCCAGGCGTGCAGGACGTCGTCGTGGCTCGTGCTCGTCCCGCCGCCCGTCACCTCGTGGCGGAAGGGCTGGCGGCCGAACAACGGCGGGTCGGGGAGGCCCATGCTCCAGTTGAGGGCGAACACGGCGCCACGGCGGACGAGCCGGGCGCCGGCCGCGACTCGCTCGGGGGTGAGCAGGTTGAGGGTCCCGAGGAGATCGCCCTCCGGACTGTCCCACAGCCCCCAACTGGCCGGCAGTCCGGCACGTCGTGGCAGGTCGCGGTAGGCAGGCAGGTCACGCATGGGCGAACCGTAACCCTCAGGGCTAGCGTGACTTCGCATGTCGCTGCAGAACATCCGGCAGCCCGCCGACCTCCGCGAACTCACGTTGCCGGAACTCACGGATCTCGCCGGCGAGATCCGTGACTTCATCGTGCACGCCGTCGCGGAGAACGCCGGGCACCTCGGCAGCAACCTCGGGGTGGTCGAACTGACCCTCGCCCTGCACCGGGTGTTCGACTCACCCACTGACGCCATCCTCTGGGACACCGGCCACCAGGCCTACGCCCACAAGATCGTCACCGGTCGTCAGGCGGGCTTCGAGCAGCTCCGCCAGCAGGGTGGTCTCTCCGGCTACCCGAACCGCGAGGAGAGTCCGCACGACCTCGTCGAGAACAGCCACGCGAGCACTGTGCTCTCCTACGCCTACGGACTCGCCGTCGGGCGCGATCTCGGCGTCGACCCGCACCGCCACATCGTGGCCGTGGTCGGCGACGGATCACTCACCGGTGGTCTGGCCTACGAGGCCCTCAACAACATCGGCCACTCGGGCAAGCGCGTCATCATCGTCCTCAACGACAACGGTCGCAGCTACGCCCCCACGATCAGCAACCTCACGGCCACTCCCACGGCCCGCGAGCAGGCCCAGGCCGAGCACCCGAGCCTTCCCGAGCGGATCACCGAGAAGCTCTCGCACAGCCTGACGAACATCCGCATGAACCCCGTGTACGTGCGACGCCAGCGCAAGCTCGAGCAGTTCCTGCGAGAACTCCCCTACGTCGGCACACAGGCCGAGAAGGGTGTCGAGGCGTTCAAGGCCGCCGTGCGCGAGTTCCTCCAGCCTCCGTCGTTCTTCGAGGCGCTCGGAGTGCGCTACATCGGCCCCGTCGACGGCCATGACATCGCCGAGCTCGAGCAGGCACTCCACAGCGCCGTCGCCCGCTCGGCCGAGGGGCCCATCGTGGTGCACGTCCTCACCCAGAAGGGCCGCGGCTACTCGCCCGCCGAGGACGACGACGAGAAGCACCTGCACGACGCTCCCCCGTTCGACCCCGCCGTCGGCCCTCCGCCCGCTGTCGTGACCGGCTACACCCAGGCGTTCGCCGACGCCGTCATCGCCGAGGCCGAACTCGACCCACGGATCGTCGCCATCACCGCGGCGATGCCCGGTCCCACGGGTCTGCTCCCGTTCCAGGAGCGCTTCCCCGACCGCTTCTTCGACGTCGGCATCGCCGAGCAGCACGCCATCACCGGTGCGGCCGGCATGGCGATGGCCGGCCTCCGTCCGGTCGTGGCGATCTACTCGACCTTCCTCAACCGCGGCTGGGACCAGATCGTGTACGACGTCGCAATGCACCGCCTCCCTGTCGTGTTCTGCCTCGACCGCGCCGGCATCACCGGACCCGACGGTGCCAGCCACCACGGCGTGTACGACATGGCCCTCCTGTCGAAGGTGCCGGGCATGCGGATGCTCGCACCGAGCAGCGCCGAGGAACTCGCCGTCATGCTCCACGACGCCATCGGTCTCTCCGACGAGGGACCTGTCGCGATCCGCTGGCCGCGCGGTTCGGCGCACCATTCGTCCGAACACGAGGTCGGTTCCGGACTCCACGCCCGCCGCACTCGCGAGGGCGACGGCAGCATCGCCATCCTCGCCGTCGGCAAGATGCTCCACGATGCACACAAGGCCGCCGATGCACTCGCCGCGAGCGGGATCTCCGCCACGGTCTGGGACGTTCGCTCCGTCGCCCCACTCGACGACACGATGATCAGCGACGCTGCCCGCCATCGTTGCGTGCTCACCGTCGAGGACGGAATCCGCGAGGGCGGCATCGGCATGTCGATCGCCGACAAGGTCCACGCCGTGACCCCCACCGTGCCGGTCACGGTGCTGGGTGTCCCCACTCGCTTCATCCCGCAGGCCCCCGCCGAGCGCATCCTCGCCGGCTTCGGACTCGACGCGGCTGGTGTCGAGGCCAGCGCCCGGGCCCTGCTCGCCTGACGCCACGCCCCCCGCCTGACCCGCGGCGACACCGCGGCGAATAGTCTCGGCCCGTGCATCTCGACCACGAGCTCGAACTCGCCCTGCGCCTCGCCGACCTCGCCGACGGGATGACCCTGCCGCTCTACGAGAGCCGGGCCTTCCGCACCGATCGCAAGGCCGACCGCTCGGAGGTCACCGAGGCCGACCGTGACACCGAGGAGGCCATCTCGAGGATCGTGCTCGCCGAGCGGCCCGGCCACTGCATGCTCGGTGAGGAGCACGGCCTCGTCGGCGACACGTCGAGCCCGTGGCGATGGGTCGTCGACCCGATCGACGGCACCAGCAACTTCGTGCGCGGCATCCCCGTGTGGGCCACGCTCATCGCCCTCACCCACGCCGACCACGGTCCTGTCGTCGGTGTCGTCTCCGCCCCTGCGATGGGCCGTCGCTGGTGGGCCACCAAGGACATGGGGGCCTTCGCCGATGGACGCCGCTGCACCGTGTCGACCGTCGGCGCGCTCGACGAGGCCCAGGTCTGCGTGACCTTCGCCAAGGGATGGGACGACCTCGGTCTCACCGACGAGCTCGTGCGTCTCCAGCAGGCGTCCTACCGGGCACGCGGTTTTGGCGACTTCTGGCAGCACATGCTCGTCGCCGAGGGCGCCGTCGACCTCGCCATCGACGCGGTCGGCCTCAAGGAGTACGACCTCGCCGCCGTCCAGGTCGTGGTCGAGGAGGCCGGTGGCACCTTCACCGATCGCCACGGCGTGCGCACGTGCACCAGCGACACGGCCATCTCCTCCAACGGTCTTCTCCATCATCACGTCGAGCGCCTCGGCGCGTGAAGGGCATCCCATGAGCCACGACATCGTCATCCGCAACGCGTTCCTCGTCGACGGGACGGGCACGCCCGGACGTATGGCCGACGTGGCCGTCAGCGACGAGACCATCACCGAGGTCGGCGAGGCCGGCTCGCTCGGCACGGGTCGCCAGACGATCGACGCCGACGGACGGCTCCTCACGCCGGGCTTCGTCGACATCCACACGCACTACGACGCACAGGTGACCTGGGACCCGTACGTCACGCCGAGCAGTTGGCACGGAGTCACGAGCGTGATCATGGGCAACTGCGGCGTCGGCTTCGCCCCGGCCAAGCCCGACGAGCACGCATGGCTGATCCAGTTGATGGAGGGCGTCGAGGACATCCCTGGTAGCGCGCTCACCGAGGGCATCACGTGGGGATGGGAGTCGTTCCCCGAGTACCTCGACGCGATCGAGCACCTTCCGCGCGTGCTCGACATCGGCGCGCAGATCGCACACGGTGCGCTGCGCGCCTACGTGATGGGCGACCGGGCCAGCACCACCGACCCGGCCACTGATGCCGACATCACTGCCATGTCGACGTTGGTCGAGGAGGCGCTGCTCGCCGGGGCCTTCGGTTTCAGCACGAGTCGCACCTCGCTGCACCGCGCCAAGGACGGCGAGCTCGTCCCGGGCACCCACGCCGACGAGCGCGAACTCCTCGGCATCAGCGACGCCATGCGACGCGTCGGTCGCGGTGTGTTCCAGTTCTCCCCCGAGCACGCGCGGGTGCCGGTCGAGGAGTGGGGCTGGATGCGTCGCCTCGCCGCCGCGACCGGCCGCCCGGTGAGCGTCAACCTCAGCCAGCCCGACTACTCACCCGACCTGTGGCGTCAGGTGCTCGGGCTGCTCGACCAGGCACATGCCGATGGTCTCCCGCTCTTCGCCCAGGTGGCCGGGCGCTCGATCGGCATCCTCTACTGCCTGCAGGGGAGCGTCCATCCGCTGATGTTCCACCCCGCCTACCACGAGATCATGTTCCTGCCCCTCGACGAGCGTCTCGCTGCGCTGGCCGAACCCGAGCGGCGTCGGCGGATCATCGAGGAGGTCCCCGACGACGGCGGCTTCATGCAGAAGGCCGTGCTCGACAAGCTCGACGGGATGTGGATCGTCGACGACGGCGACATCGACTACGAGCCGTCGCGCGACGACAGCATCGGCGCCGTGTCGCGTCGCACGGGCATTCCTGCGATGCAGTTGATCCTCGACCACCTCGTGTCGCTCGGTGGCAACGGGATGATCTACGCCCCGTTCTTCAACTACTCGTACGGCGATCTGTCGTTCACCTACGAGGCGCATCAGCACCCGTACACCCGTATGGGCCTGAGCGACGCCGGGGCTCACTGCGGAGCGATCTGCGACGGTGGCATGCCGACCTTCATGCTCACCCACTGGACGCGCGACCGCACCCGCGGCCCTCGTCTCCCGCTCGAGTACGTGGTCCGCCGCCAGACCGCCGAGACAGCCGCGTTCTACGGGCTCGGCGACCGCGGTGTCGTCGCCCCGGGCATGCGGGCCGACCTCAACCTCATCGACTACGACGCGCTCGCCTTCGGACCGGCCCGGATGGCGTACGACCTCCCCGCCGACGGCCGGCGCCTCGTCCAGAAGGCACGCGGCTACGCAGCGACATGGTGCGCCGGCGTGCAGACCGTGAGCGACGACGAGTTCACCGGCGCCCTGCCGGGACGCCTGCTCAGGTCGGGGCGCTGACCTCGCCGAGCGACTGCTCGGCGATCCCGAACGCGAAGAACCAGCCGAGGTCGTCGCCGGGATCGGACGGCCAGTCGTAGGCGCGGACCTCTGCCTCCGTACGACGGCCGAGGCGGGCCCGCAGCAGTTCGAGGTCGCTCACGCGCGGGACCAGCCTCAGTTCCTCACGGAAGAGGGCACCCACCCACCGCAGGAAGTCCGCAGGCAGCTCGACCGCCCGACCGAGGGCGTTGAGCAGGTCGGCCTCGTGGGTGTGGATGTCGATCACGCCGCGCTGGGCGAGCCCAGCGGCCCCCGACGAGAAGAACGCCTCGATCATCGGGGCGTCCTGTTCCCACTGGGCGACGAGATCGGCCACGGGCACACCGCGCGACCGCTCGACCTGGGCGGCCGTCCACGCATCGCCGGGAGCGCCCGCCATGTTGCCCGTCGCCGCATCACGGGCGATCCCCGCCAGGTGGGCCACGAGGTCGTGCACCGACCATTCGGGAGTGGCCGGCACGACGGCGTCGTGATCGACGCCGGGAGCCGTCACCAG
>JBEBDM010000008.1:0-4087 GCA_041156905.1 Actinomycetota bacterium
AACTCGGGACGCTCCGGGTGCTGCACGAGACCGTCGACCTGCGCACCGTGATCAACGACGTCGTCACGATGAACTCGCCCAACACCAGGCCGATGGTCACGCTCAGCGCCCTCCCCGTCGACCCGCGCCTCGGACAGATCGTCGGCGACACCGACCGCCTCCATCAGGCACTCGCCAACCTCGTCTCCAACGCGCTCAAGCACACACGCGAAGGTTCGGTCGAGGTGAGCGTCCGCGAGGGTCAGCGCGGCTTCGCACGGGTGGAAGTCGCCGACACCGGATCGGGGATCGACCCTGCCGACATCGAGCGCCTCTTCCAGCCCTACCAGCGCGGCAAGGGGGCCGAGGGCGTCCGGCTGCCCGGGCTCGGACTCGGACTCGCGATCGTGAGCGGCATCGTCAGGGCACTCGGTGGCAAGGTCGGAGCCGAACGTCGCCCCACGGGTGGCTCGTTGTTCTGGATGGAGCTCCCGCTGGCTGTCGACGACTCCGGCCCGATCGCGCTCGACGCCGACACTCCCGACGTGCCCGTGCCCGCAGGCCTCCGGGTGCTCGTCGCCGACGACGACCCGGTGAACCTGTTGGTCGCGGTCCACCAGCTCGCCCAGTTCGCTGCCGACGTGGTCGAGGCCGACGACGGTGACGCCGCATGGGCCGCGGCGCAGGCCGCCGAGTTCGACGTGATGTTCATCGACGTCCAGATGCCGGGCATCGACGGACTCGAGGTCGTGCGTCGGGTCCGGGCGCTCACCAAGGGCCAGGCACACCAGCCGGTCGTCGCCGTGATGACCGCCAGCGCCACCGCGGCCGATCACCTCGCAGCCCGCGAGGCTGGTGCCGACGAGTTCGTCGCCAAGCCCGCAGCCCTCGCCGACATCGCGGTCGTCCTCCGCCGGGCTGGCGACCGCCACTGACCGGCGGTCGCGGTCGCGGCCCCCAAGAGCAGTCGACCCACGACGAGCGCCCCGCAGCAGTCGCGGGTACCGTGCCCGACATGATCCGCTGGGCGTCAGAACAGGGCTTCGTCGCGGAGCTCGAGGGCTTGTACGAGGGCTGGAGGCCGGACGCCGCTCCTGCACCCATGGTCCTCGTGGCGAACGCCTCCCTCGCGGCAGAACTCGGGATCGACCCGACGTGGCTCGCCTCGAGCGAGGGCATCGCTGCCGTGCTCGGTTCGGAGGCTCCGCCGCACCCCACGGTCGCCCAGGCGTACGCCGGCCACCAGTTCGGCAACTACTCACCGCGACTCGGTGACGGGCGAGCCCTCCTCCTCGGTGAGGCGCTCACGACCGACGGACGTCGCGTCGACATCCACCTCAAGGGCTCGGGTCGTACGACCTTCTCCCGTGGTGGCGACGGCAAGGCCGCCGTCGGTCCGATGTTGCGCGAGTACGTCATTGGCGAGGCACTCCACGCTCTCGGGCTTCCCACCACCCGGGCACTCGTCGTCATCGCGACCGGCGAGACCATCGCCCGCGATCGTCCGCTCCCTGGAGCCGTGCTCGCCCGGGTCGCGTCGAGCCACCTGCGCGTCGGTTCGTTCCAGTACGCCGCCTCGAGCGGTGACACCGACCTCGTGCGACGTCTCGCCGACCATGCCATCGCCCGCCACTATCCGCAGTGCGCACTCGATCCCGAGCCGTACCTCGCCTTCCTCGAGGCCGTGAGTGTGGCGCAGGCGCGGCTCGTGAGCCAGTGGATGGCGATCGGCTTCATCCACGGCGTGATGAACACCGACAACATGGCGATCAGCGGTGAGGCGATCGACTTCGGTCCGTGCGCGTTCATGGAGGTCCACGACCCCCGCGCGGTCTTCAGCAGCATCGACCACAGCGGCCGCTATGCCTACGGGCAGCAGCCCGGCATCGCCCAGTGGAACCTGGCCCGGCTCGCCGAGACCCTCCTCCCGCTCCTCCACCACGACACGCAGGAAGCGATCCGCATCGCGACCGAAGCCGTGGAGAACTTCGCTGGTGTGTTCCGCCACGAGTACCTGTCGCGGATGCGCGCCAAGGCCGGACTCGTCGACCCTGCGACACCCGGCGAGGAGGCCGCTGCGATCGTCAATGGGTTCCTCGCCCTGATGACCTCGCACCGTGTCGACCACACGCTGGGTTTCCGTTCCCTGTCGGGAGTCCTCCGAGGTCAGAGTGGCGCCTTCGAAGCCCTGTTCGCCAATAACGAAGATGTCCGCGCGTGGCGCGACCGGTGGCTCACGGCCGTGCCCGCTGATCCGTCGATGCGTCTCGGCATCGCGGATGGGATGGACGCCGTCAACCCGGTCCACGTGCCGCGCAACCACCTCGTCGAGGAGGCCCTCGCCGCCGCCACCGCCGGTGACCTCGCTCCGCTCGAGGCGCTCGTCGACATCCTCCGTGTCCCGTTCGAACGGCTGCCCGACGACGAGCGGTACCTCCTCCCCGCCCCCGACGGGTGGGAGGGGTACATGACCTTCTGCGGCACCTGACGTCTCCGCCTAAGGTCGATCCATGGCACTCGCCGCCTCCGTCGTCGACGACGCCCACGCGCACTATCGCGAGCACGGCTACGCGATCGTGCGCGGGTTCCTCGACCCCACCGAGGTCGTCGAACTCAGGGAGCACGTCGCTGCCCTCTACCGAACCGGTCTCGAGCACCCCGTCACGTTCCGGCACGGCAACCTTGCCTACGAGATCCTCCCCGAACAGCACTTCGGACAGCGCTACATGATCCAGGCCTACTGGTCGGCGTGGGCCGACCCGTACTTCGACGTGCTCCGCAGCCACCCCCACTACCTCCAGCTCCTCGAGCCACTGCTCGGGCGCGACATCAAGCAGGTGACTCACCAGATCCACTGGAAGCCACCGGGCGCCCGGCTCACCGGCTACCGGTTCCACCAGGACCTGATGTTCCGCGAGGCTCGCCACGCCTACGACGACATCGTGCGCGACACGGTCAACGTCGGCCTGGCGATCGACCGCGCCACCCCCGAGAACGGCTGTCTCCGCATCGTGCCCGGGAGTCACCGCATGGGGTACCTCGGACTCTCCGACAACGGCAGTGGGTCGATCATGAAGGGTCTGACCCTCGAGGACGAACTCCGCGGCGTCGGGATCGACCCGGGGTCCATCGTCGACGTCGAGCTCGAGCCCGGCGACATCGCGTTGTGGGGTCTGCTGACGGTGCACGGCTCCCTGCCCAACGACTCCGACCACGACCGCGCCTTCGGTATCTCCAGCTACGTGAACGGAGCACGCTCACAGCGCGGGGAGTGGGCCTTCCGCGACGGCGAGGCACAGCGGCTCGGCGCCGTCCCGCAGGTGTGCAAGGACGAGCGGCTCCACGAGCGACTCGAGCCACACCACGACCCCACCGAGTGGTACCTCTAGGTCGGAGAGCCTCCGGGAGCGACACCCCGGCGCCTGACACACCTCCGACCGGCCTGCGCGCCGCACTAGCGTGGCGGTATGCGTTGGTGGCGGCGACTCGTGATCCCGGTGGTGGTCCTTGCGGTCATCATCGTCTCGTCCACGAGGGTGATCACCTCGGCTGACGCCGGTCTCACCAATTCCACCTGGTGCTTCACCGAACAGCTCTCGATCGACGAGCCCGCGTCGGACGTCCTCATCCTCGGCTCGAGTCGGAGTGGCCTCGGTGTCGATCCCCCCTGGATCCAGGAACAACTCCTCGACGACCTCACGGTCGAGCGGGTCACCTTCGGCAGCAACGGCGAGCTGATCAAGGACCTCGGCCTGCGTACGTACCTGCGCGAGCGGGGGGCTCCGAAGACCCTCGTCCTCGAACTCGGCTTCGAGCAGCACAGTGCGGCCTTCGAGGTTCTGTTCGGGGTGCCCAGCGAGCCGTTCGAGATGGAGACCCAGGTCCAACTCACGATGAGCACGCCGGTCTACTCCGAGTTCGTCTCCGACCTCGTCTCCCATCGCGATGTGAGCCTCAGCGACGTCTTTGTTCGCAGCACGATCACCAACCCGGCCACGTTCCTCGCGGACCGTCTTGACATCGGTGCCGCGGTTGCTCTCCGGCACCCGGGATCGGTCGTCGAACGAAAGACCGAGAACTGTCCGCCCGACATCAGGGTCATGGGGAC
>JBEBDM010000009.1:0-5063 GCA_041156905.1 Actinomycetota bacterium
GCACGGGTCCGACACGAAGTCGGCCGAGCCGTCGTCGAGTCGCCACGACGCACTCCCGTCCGACGCCCAGACCTCGGCCTGGTCGACGGTGCACACCACCAGTGGGCCGCCCTCGGAGTCGGCCACCCACGGCGACCATGCGGCACGACCGTCTCCCGGCGAGAACCAAGGGCGAGGTGCGGCGCCGTCGAGCGGGAGCGACCACAGCGCCCCGTCGGCCCCGGCGACGATCACCTCCCGCCCCTCGGGCATCCAGGTCCACGATCCCCCGCCCATCGATCGTCCCCCGCGCAGACCGGCCTCGAGGACGTACGAGCGCCGCTCGTCGGTCGCCAGCTCGCACACCACGAGCACCACGACACCGGCACGGGCGACCATCCAGCCCAGGTGGCGGCCGTCGGGCGAGAGCCGGGGCTCGGTGAGCTCCTTCTGGCCGATGCAGATCTCGACCGGGACGGGAGTGGACGCCACGACCGGCACCATACCGGAGGCCCCGACGGGAGTACGGTGGGCCTCGTGAACGAGTCCTCGCAGAAGCCCGACCGCAACCTGGCCCTCGAACTGGTGCGTGTCACCGAATCAGCCGCCCTCGCCGCCTCCCGCTGGGTCGGCCGCGGCGACAAGAACGGCGTCGACGGTGCGGCCGTCGACGCGATGCGCACGGTGCTCTCGACCGTCCCGATGGACGGCATCGTCGTCATCGGTGAGGGCGAGAAGGACGAGGCCCCGATGCTGTTCAACGGCGAGCGGGTGGGCGACGGTTCGTCCCCGAAGTGCGACGTCGCCGTCGACCCCATCGACGGGACGAGCCTCACGGCCCTCGGCCGGGCCAACGCCATCTCCGTGATCGCCGTCGCCGAGCGCGGTGCGATGTTCAACCCCGGCCCGTGCGTGTACATGCACAAGATCGCTGTCGGCCCCGAGGCCGCCGGCTCGATCGACATCACCGCCACCCCGGCCCAGAACCTGCGCTGGATCGCCAAGGCCAAGCGTGAGTCGGTGCGCGATCTCACCGTCGTGATCCTCGACCGCGAGCGCCACACCGACCTGATCGCCGAGATCCGTTCCACCGGCGCCCGCGTCAAGCTCATCAGCGACGGCGACATCTTCGGCGCGATGGCCACCTCGTGGCCCGACGCCGGGGTCGACGTGCTCATCGGCACGGGTGGCACGCCCGAGGGCGTCACCGCGGCCGCTGCGCTGAAGTGCATGGGCGGCGAGATCCAGGGCCTGCTGGCCCCACGCAGCGATGCCGAGCGCGAGCTCGCCATCGCCCAGGGCTACGACCTCTCGCGGGTGCTCACCACCGACGATCTCGTGCAGGGCGACAACTGCTTCTTCGCCGCCACCGGCGTCACCGACGGCGAGCTGCTCCGTGGCGTCCGCTACGAGCACGCTGCTGCTCGCACCCAGAGCCTCGTGATGCGCTCCAAGAGCGGCACGGTGCGGATGATCGACTCGCGTCACCGCATCGACAAGCTCAGCCAGTTCGCCGCCGTCGACTACTGAGGTTCCTCCCGTCGCACTGGCGGGCGGCCCGTCTCAGAACCCGAAGATCCGCTCCGCGTTCCCCGCTCGGATCGCCGCCGACGCCGACGCGTCGAGGGCGTCGACGTTGCGGAGCATGCCCGCCATGTCACCGACGATGTGCGGGTAGTCGCTGCCGAACAACACCTGCGACTCGCCCACCACCGAGATCAGGTAGCGCAGGGCGTTCTCGTCGTAGGTGATGCAGTCGTAGAACACCCGACGGAGGTACTCCGACGGAGGAGCAGAGATCACCTGGTCCTCCAGCGTCGAGATCTCGTATCCCTTGTCGAAACGGCCGACGAGCATCGGCAGTGCCGCTCCACCGTGCGAGGCGATGATCTTCAGGTTCGGGTACCGGTCGAGGAAGCCGTCGAGGATCATCCGGGCGATGGCGAGCGTCGTGTCGAACATGAACCCGACGCTCCAGGTCAGGTCGTACTTGCCCATGTCGAGCCGGTCGATCCCGGGAGGGTCGGTGGGATGGACGAGGACGGGCAGTCGACGGGCGTCGATCTCGGCCCAGATCGGGGCCAGGGAGGGATCGGTGAGGCTCCGGCCCGCCACGTTGGCAAGGACCATGACACCGACGGCGCCCTGTGCACACGCTCGCTGCAGCTCGGCGACGGCGAGATCGGGGTACTCCCACGGCAGCGACGCGAACCAGCGGATCCGCGTCGGCTCGGCCGCCTGCCACGAGGCCAGCTCGTCGTTCGAGACCCTCGCCGCCTCGGCACTGGTCTGCGGCCCGCCCCAGTAGACGTTCGGGCACGTGAGCGACACCACGGCCATGTCGACGTGCGCCGCGTCCATGTCGCGGATCCGCAGGCCGAGGTCGAAGTGACCGGGTGTCGGGATCGTCACCGGCGACCCGTCGCGGAAGATGCACTCACGGCCGCTGGCGACCGGACGGACCTCGTAGGTCGGCGCCCCCTTCGAGCGGATGGTCTCCCACCAATTGCTCCCGAGGATGTGGGTGTGAACGTCGATCACGGGTGTGGTGCTCATGTGGTGCTCCTCGTCTCGAGTGCTCGGACCCACCGCGCGAAGCGGCGGGTCTCGGTGGGTGCCGGCTCGATGCCGGTGAAGACCTTCACGTAACCGGCGACCATCCGGAGGCGTTCGTCGTGCGACTCCTCCACCCCGAGGGCGTAGAGCCCGATCTGCGAGTGGTACTGCACACGTGCCCGCACGTCGGCCTCCGCACGGGAGTAGCCGTGGCGCCGGTGGAGCGCGGCGATGGCCGAGAGACGCACCACATCAGCGGCTGCGATCCGTTCACGTACGTCGGGATCACGTCGGGCCCACTCACGGACGGCGAACTCCAACCCGACGTCGAACAGCCGCGGATCAGCCCAGCACTCGAAGACGGCGTACATCGCCTCGGTGATCGAGTCACTCGGGCGTTCGCAGTGCTCCACGAGCGAGGCGGTGTTGTGCTGCTCCCACTCGTCGAGGAGAGCGGCGAGCAACTCATCACGATCCGCGAAGTACCAGTAGAAACTCGAACGAGCGACCCCCAGCCGATCGGCGAGGACGGCGACACGCACGTGTTCGACACCGTCGGTGACGAGCGCCGAGCGTGCAGCGGCGAGCCACTCCTCACGGGTGACCCTGGTGCGGTCGTTGTGGCCGGTCATGACTCCGGCATGCTCCCACCTGCAGCGACACGCCGGGCGAGGTAGTCGTCGAGAGCAGCGCGGTGATCGGCGGGCATCGGAGGCTGCACGTACTCGTCGAGCCATCTCTGGTGGAGTCGGCTGGCACGGGCCGTGGCGTCGAGCGAGCCCTCCTCGGTCCACTGGCCGATGTTCTGCCGGGTGAACAGGCTCGGCTCGTGGAAGGCCGTCTCGAACCGGGCCATCGTGTGGGCGGTCCCGAAGAAGTGGCCACCGGGCGCCACCTCGGCCAGTGCGTCGAGGGCCAGTTCTGCGTCGTCGACGAGAACAGGACGCAGGCCCTCGACCACGATCTCGAGCGCCTCGACGTCGAGGACGAACTTCTCGAACGAGGCGGTCAGCCCTCCCTCCTGCCACCCGGCGGAGTGCATGACGATGTGGGTGCCGCCGAGCAGTGCACCCATCAACGAGGTCATCGTCTCGTAGGCGCCCTGGGCGTCAGCGGTGGGCGAGGTACTCGAGGCCTGCGAGCGGAGGGGCACACCGATCCGGCGGGCGAGCTGACCGCTGGCGATGGCGGCACGCATCGACTCTGGCGTCCCGAACGCAGGCGCGCCGCTGCGCATCTCGACGTTCGAGGTGAATGCGCCGTAGGCGACCGGAGCACCAGGACGGACGATCTGCGCGAGGCAGAGAGCGGCCACCGCCTCGAGGTGCTGGAGGAGCAACGCTCCGGCGAGCGTGACCGGGGCCATCGCACCCGCGAGGGTGAAGGGCGTCATGATCACCATCTGACCGGCCCGAGCGAAGTCGATGATCCCCATGCTCATCGGGATGTCGAGCTGGCGCGGGGAGTTCGTGTTGATGTTCGTCCAGCAGTGCGGCCGGGCGAGGAACTCCTCGTGCGTGAGACCGTGGCCGAGGCGGACGAGCTCGAACTGCTCGGCGACGGGGCCGTGGCCGCGAGCGAACAAGGTGGCGGGCTTGTCGGAGTCGACCAGTGCGGTGTGGATCGTGTGCAGGTGCCGCAGGTTCAACGGGACGTCCTGCGCCTCGACCGTCGGCATGACGGCGTGCAGGACGTCGCTGCGCTGCGTGAGACGGGTGAAGTCGCGGTAGTCGGCAAGGGTGCCGGGATGACGCCCGGTCTCGCGGCTGCTCGCGTACGGAGGGCCGCCCACCGGGAAGAACACCACACTGTCGCCACCGATGTGCAGCGAGTGCTCCGGGTTGCGCGCGTGGAGGACGAACTCGGACGGAATGGTCGACAACAGTGTCTCGGCGAGGTCGGCACCGATGCGCACCATGAAGGTGTCCTCGTCGACCTGAGCCCCCGCACCGGCGAAGAGGGCCCGAGCCTCTTGCAGCAGCACCTTGACTCCTTGCTGCTCGAGTTGGGCGAGGGCGGTGCGGTGGATGTGCTCGACCTCGTCGTCGCTCAACGCCTTGGCTCCGCCGTAGGGGTTCCGCGGGTGTGCCAGCGCCGAGCGATCGCGCTGCGGCCGCTCCCCCGTCGACCCTCGCCGACGTTCCCTGCTCGCTCGCTCGACCACGTCCCCACCTTTCCGTACAGCACTGTACGGAAAGCGGACCGGCCGATCAAGGCCTCAGTCGCGCTGGACCCGACCGCTGAGCCAGCGCACGGCCCGGCGTGGCAGCGCACCCACGACGAGACCCATCACCCGGTACTGCCAGCCCGGGATCGCCAGGACCCGGCCCTCCGCCACACCGTCGAGTCCGCAGCGGGCCACGAGGTCGACCGGCGTCCAGAGGAAGGCGGGGTACTGACCGGCATACGACTCACTGCTGCTGATCGACTGGAACTCGGTGCGGGTGAGCCCGGGGCACAGGGCGGTCACCCTGACGCCGGTGCCGCGCGTCTCGAGTTGGAGGCTCTCGGTGATGCTGGTGACGTAT
>JBEBDM010000010.1:0-4550 GCA_041156905.1 Actinomycetota bacterium
CGTCGGTCAGGGCGACGGTGGTGCCTCTCGGACCGCTCCCCCTCGGACCGGCTCCCGAGACGTGCCCGTACCCCGAGTTGTCCGGCCGACCCTTCGTGCTGGCGATCGGCACCCTCGAGCGACGCAAGAACATCCCCCGGCTGGTCGAGGCCTTCGCCCGCATGCGCGACCAGATCGACGGGCTCCAGCTCGTGCTCGCCGGGACCGATGGCGACGACGCCGAGTCGGTGCGACACGCTGTCGACGAGACCAGGACGGGTGACGCCGTGATGTTCACCGGACGGGTCGACGGCGACGCCCGCACGTGGCTCCTCCGCAACGCCCGGGTGCTCGCCTACCCGTCGCTCGACGAGGGGTTCGGCTTCCCGCTCCTTGACGCCATGCAGGCCGGTGTCCCCGTCGTGGCGAGCACGGCGGGATCCATCCCCGAGGTGGCAGGCGACGCGGCGCTGATGTGCCCTCCCGACGACACCGACCGACTCGCCGAACTCCTCGCCACCGCGTGCACCGACGACGACACCCGCCGGCGCCTCGTCACGGCCGGCACCTCCCGACTCGCCACCTTCGACTGGTCGCACACCGCGGCCGGACTCGTCGACCTCTACCACACCGTCCTCAGGGGTGACCTCCCATGACCATCGCCGTCATCTGCGGCGGAGTCGGCGCCGCCCGATTCCTCCGTGCCCTCGCCGAGGTGTGGCCCGCCGCCGATACCGTCGGCATCGTCAACACGGGCGACGACACCGTGCTCCACGGCCTGTCGATCTCACCCGACCTCGACACGATCACCTACACCCTCGCCGGGGCGATCGACCCCGAGCGCGGCTGGGGTCTGCGCGACGAGACGTGGCGGGCGATGGGCGCCCTCGGCCGCTACGAGGGGGTCAGGCCGCAGGGGTCGACCGCCGCACCGACCTGGTTCAACCTCGGCGATCAGGACCTCGCCACGCACTTCTACCGAACCGCACGTCGGGCAGAGGGCGCCACGCTCACCGAGGCGACCGACGAGATCCGCACGGCATGGGGACTCGCTCAGCGGCTGGTACCGATGAGCGATCAGGCGGTCACCACGATGATCACCCTCGCCGATTCCAACGACCCCACCCGCCCCGGTTCCGAGGTGGCGTTCCAGGAGTACTTCGTCCGACTCCGGCACGGCGTCCCGGTCCACTCGGTGCGCTTCGCCGGGGCGGAGTCGGCCGAGCCGTCACCCGCGGCCCTCGAGGCACTCACCACCGCCGCCGCCGTGGTGGTCGCACCCTCCAACCCCCTCGTGTCGATCGCCCCGATCCGCTCGCTCCGCGGTATCGACACCGCTCTTGCCGCTCGACGCGACACGGTCGTGGCGATCTCACCGATCGTTGGCGGCGCCGCACTCAAGGGTCCCGCCGACCGCATGCTCGAGGAGCTCGGTCACGAGTCGTCGGTCGTCGGAGTCGCCCGGCTCTACGCCCCGATCGCGAGCACGCTCGTGATCGACCCGGTCGATGCCCACCTCGCCGATGCCGTGCGGGCAGAGGGTCTCGAGGTGGTCGTCACGCCGAGCATCATGAGCACCCCGGAGATCGGGGCCGAGCTCTCCCGCCGCACTCTGGCTGCCGCGGGCATCCCGGTCTGATCCAACAGCACGTCCGACGTCAGTCGGCAGCAGAGACCGTCGACCGCAGACCGTCAGCGAGACTCGTCCACGGCGCCCAGGCGAGGTGGATGCGAGCACGTGTGATGGCGAGGCTCATCTTCGCGATGTCGTCCGGCCGGCGTGGTGCCGGGGCTGGCTGGCGACCGTCGGCTCCCGACATCGCTGCCCAGACGTCGCGCACCGAGGTGGCGGTACCCGTGCCGACGTTCACCAGCAGACCACCTGCTCGAGTGGCGGCCCGCGCCAGGGCGTCGACGGCGTCGTCGACGTAGAGGAAGTCGCGCGACTGACGGCCGTCGCCCTCGATCATCGGCGTCACGCCTTCACGGAGCGCAGCGGCGAACGCGGCCACCACTCCTCCGGAGCGTCGCTGTCGGGGTCCGTAGACCGAGCCGAGCACGAGGGCGGTGAACTCGATGCCGTGACGCTCGCGATAGACGCCGAGCAGGTCGAGCAGGGAGCGTGTCGCGGCCCCACCCACGCTGGCGTGCGAACCGATGCGGCTCTCCTTGACCGGCTGTTCCTTGGCCGGGACGTCGCCGTACACCGAGCCGGCTCCGAGGGCGACCACGACCTTGGGACGCGACCCGCGTCGGGCGCCCTCGAGGACGGCGACGAGCGACGACAGCGAGGCCTGGAGGTGGTCCTCGGCCGGCAGGCCCGACGGCAGCAGGGCGAGGTGGTAGACGACCTCGGGCTCACGCATCGACATCAACGAGGCGAACTCGGGCGACGCCGCGTCGAGTGTGTGGATGCGCAGGTCGCCACCGAGTCGGCGGGCGCTCGCGAGGTTGCCCAGCGAGCCCGTCGAGAGGTCGTCGACCACGTCGACGGAGTGTCCCTCGGCCACCAGTCGCTCGGTGAGGTGCGAGCCGAGGAACCCGGCCCCACCCACCACGAGCGCCCTCACGAGAGGTCGGGGTCGGGGCGCCGCTCGCCCTGCACGTGCTCACCGGCCGCGACGACGCCCTCGGCGCCGATCACCGACGACGACACGACTGCCCCTGCCTCCACGTGACCCATCACCACGGAGTCTGTCACCTGTGCCCCGTCGGCGATGACCGCTCCGTCGAGGATCACCGATCGCACGACAGAAGCAGACGCTCCGATCCGTGCGGTGCGGGCCACGACGGTGTCGACCACGGACGCCGTTGCATCGACGTCGGCACCGTCGGCCACCGGCGTGCACGAGTCGTGACGTCGGCGGCCACCGAGCACGTCGAGGTTCGCCTGCAGGTACAGCTCGGGGCGACCGGTGTCGAGCCAGTAGTCGTCGGTCGCCATCGCGAACAGGCCGCCGTCGGCGACCACGGCCGGGAACGTCTCGCGCTCGATCGAGACCTTGCGGCCGGGGGCGATACGGGCGAGCACCGACGGCTCGAGCACGTAGGTGCCGGCGTTGATCAGGTTGCTCGGCGCCGTTCCCGGGGCGGGCTTCTCGACGAAACGCTCGACGCGGTCATCGGCGTCGAGCGCGACGACACCGAAGGCCGACGGATCGGGAACGCCGATCAGGGCGATGGTCGCCTCTGCACCACGGGCACGATGGAAGGCGACGAGGGCCCCGACGTCGAGATCGGTGAGCACGTCGCCGTTGGCCACGACGAAGGTGTCGTCGATACCGGCGGCCTCCGCAGCGAAGCGGATCGCTCCCGCCGTGTCGAGTGGCTCGGGTTCGACGGCATAAGTGAGGGTCACCCCGGCGCAGGTACCGTCGGGGAAGGCCTCGACGAACGGCTCGGGCTTGAAGCCGAGTGCGAGCACGACCTCGGTGACCCCGCCACGGGCGAGGTTACGGATCAGCCGCTCGATGATCGGGACGTGCCCCACCTGGAGCATCGGCTTGGGGACCGACGCCGTCAACGGACGCAGGCGGGTTCCGAACCCGCCCACCAGCACGACGGCCCGCATCAGCCGCCCGTGGTCGGGGTGGCCGCCGTGGTCTCGGCAGCGACGGTCGTCTCGGCCGCGGCGGCCGTGGTCTCGGTCGCGCCGGTCGTCTCGGTGACGCCCGTGGTGTCGGTGCTACCGGTCGAGGAACCGGCACCGATCACGCCGAGGTCGGCGAGGGTCTGGGCCGAGTCGGGCTGCGGGATGTCGGCGTCCTTCGGGACGATCGCGATGGCGAAGACCATGCCGCTGCGGGTGAACCGCAGGCTGGAGAAGTCGGTGACGTTGTCGACGAAGGCGCCACTGGTGTAGTCGTCCCAGACACGGACGCGGATCTGCGTCTCCTTGCCGTCGCACTCGAAGTCGGCGGTGTCCCAGACGCGAGTCTCACCCTCGGCCACCTGGGCCTCGGGGAGCTCGAGACGGGTGTCGCTCAACTTGATGCCGTACTGGTTCAGGAACACGCCGAGCTTGGCCTTGCGCCCGGTGTTGCCACCCGTCTGCGGGTGGTAGTGGATGATGCCGTCGGCATCGGAGCCGGTCTCGACAGCGGTCATGTCGCCAGTGCTGACGTCGGCCTCGAGCTCGGCAGCAGTACCCGTGAGACTGGGCAGCCATTCGTCGCAGACGCGGATGCCGTAGGCGATCGACCAGTTGTCGCCGGGCTGCGGAGCGCCCGTCTCCTCGGCCGGCACGGTGGCACGGCTGTACACGACGAGGAGGAGCATCACGGCGCTGACGACAGCGACGATGGTGGGGAAAGTGGTGCCGCCCTGGAAGCGGACCTTCTTGCCCTTGCCACGCGATGCGAGCTTGGCGAGCTTCTTGGCGGAAGAGGAGGTGGCCACGAGGGTGCGAGGCTATCGGAACAACGGCCCGAGCGCTCAGTGAAGGGTCCCGCCGCCCGCAGGACGGCCCCTGCGGCGGGCGCCCAGGCGACGGACGAGGGCCGCGTAGGCCTCGGCCACGGCGGCCGGGGACGCCGCCCCCTCGACCCACGCCCGACCGCGCTCACCCATCG
>JBEBDM010000011.1:0-7169 GCA_041156905.1 Actinomycetota bacterium
CCTCGGACGTTCGGCGCCGCAGATGGCGCAGTGGTTGCACGACGTGCGCGACTGCTTCCCCCGCAGTGTCGTGCAGGTCGTGCAGCGCGACGCCATCGACCGTCTCGGCCTCCACCAACTGCTTCTCGAACCCGAACTCCTGCAGTCGGTCGAGCCCGACCTCGCGCTCGTCGCCCTTCTCGTCGAACTCTCGCACCTGCTTCCCGATTCGAGCCGTGCGGCGGCGAGGGCTGTCGTGCAGCAGGTGCTCGACGATCTCCGGACACGTCTCGAGGCGCGCACGGTGCGTGCCGTCCACGGCGCGCTGGCCCGCTCGGCGAGGAGACGACCGTCGCACCCGCGGGACATCGACTGGGATCGCACGATCCGCGCCAACCTCCGCACGTGGTCGCCCGAGCTCGGCTCGATCGTGCCCGAGCGGATCCTCGGTCACGGACGCCGTGAGCGGAGCCTCGACCGTGACGTGATCGTGGCCATCGACCAGTCAGCGAGCATGGCCGAGAGCGTCGTTCACGCCGCTGTGCTCGGTGCCGTGCTGGCCTCGATCCCGTCGCTGCGCACGCACGTCGTGGCCTTCGACACCTCGGTCGTCGACCTGACCCCGGTCCTGCACGATCCCGTCGACCTGCTGTTCGGGGTCCAGCTCGGTGGCGGCACCGACATCGCCGCGGCGGTGTCGTACTGTCGCACGCTTGTCGAGCGACCGGCGCGCACGCTCGTCGTGCTCGTGACCGACCTGTTCGAGGGCGGCAATCCCGACCTGCTCGTGCGCCATGTCGGCGAGCTCGTCGCGAGTGGGGCGACAGTGCTCGTTCTGCTCGCTCTCGCCGACGGCGGAGCGCCAGCGCACGACCACCAGATGGCGACGCGGCTGGCGGCCTTCGGTGTCGAATCGGTGGCCTGCACGCCCGACGAGTTCCCCGACCTCTTCGCTCGGGCGCTGGGGCGGGGTTAGTTTGTCGGGCGTGAGGAGCGTCGTCGTCGCCGCGGCCCAGATGGGGCCGGTCCAGAAGCACCATTCGCGCGAGCAGGTGGTCGAGCGACTCGTGGCCCTGCTGCGCGAGGCACACGGCCGTGGCGCCGAGCTGGTGGTGTTCCCCGAGCTCGCGCTCACCACCTTCTTCCCGCGCTGGTTCGTCGACGACATCTCCGAGGCCGACCACTGGTACGAGCGCTCGATGCCGAACGAGGTCACCCAGCCTCTGTTCGACGAGGCCCGCCGTCTCGGTGTGGGCTTCTGTCTCGGCTACGCGCTGATCGACGCCGACGGTCATCGCTGGAACGTGCAGACCCTCGTCGAGCGCGACGGCTCGATCGTCGCGACGTACAAGAAGACGCACATCCCGGGCCATGAGCACCACGAGCCCGACCGTCCGTTCCAACACGCCGAGCGGTACTACTTCGAGCCGAGTCCCGACGGCTTCGGTGTCTGGCGTGCCTTCGGCGGTCTCGTCGGTATGGCGATCTGCAACGACCGGCGTTGGCCCGAGACCTACCGCGAGATGGGTCTGCAGGGCGTCGAGTTGGTCCTCATCGGGTACAACACCCCGATCCACTATGTGCCCGATCCGAGCCAGGACATCCTCCAGGGTTTCCACAACTCGCTCGTGATGCAGGCCGGCGCCTACCAGAACGGCACGTGGGTGGTCGGTGTCGCCAAGGGCGGTGTCGAGGAGGGTGTCGACTCGCTCGGTCAGTCGGTCATCGTCGCCCCGAGCGGGCAGATCGTCGCGCAGGCTCTCACCACCGACGACGAGGTGATCGTGGCGCGCTGCGACCTCGACTGGTGCCAGCGCTACAAGGGCACGTTGTTCAACTTCGACCGCTATCGGCGACCCGAGGTCTACACACGCCACACCGCGCAGCGCGGCGTGATCCTCCCGGACTGAGCGACCCGGACGATGGCCGTGCGGCGCCCCTCCCGATCGCGAGGACGTGGATCCGGTGAGTGACGAGTCGCCCTCGCCCGACACGCGCGTCGATCGACACCTCGGGACGGTCGTGCACGTCGTGAGGGCGCGACAGGGACGCCCGAACCTGCCGTCGGCCGGTTGCCCGTTCTGCGTCGGTGGCCTCGAGGCGCCGGAGCCGTACGACGTGAAGGCCTTCCCCAACCGCTGGCCGGCGTTGGGAGAGGGGCGGTGCGAGGTGGTGCTCTACACGCCCGATCACGACGCGTCGTTCGCGTCGCTCGGTGTGGCAGGGGCACGCCGGGTGATCGACCTGTGGGCCGAGCGGACGTCGGCCCTGCGAGCCGAGCCGGGTGTCCAGTTCGTGCTGGTGTTCGAGAACCGCGGGCCCGAGGTGGGTGCCACGATCGCCCACCCGCACGGACAGATCTACGCCTACGACCACGTCCCGTCGCGGCCCGCTCGCCGCCTCGCTGGCGGCTGGAGGCCCGACCCCACTCCCGGCGACCGGATGATCCTCGAACACGAGGGATGGCAGGTGGTGGCCCAGCACGCCGCGGTGTTCCCCGTGGCGTTGTCGGTCGAGCCACTCGAGAGGGTGGCCGACCTCCCCTCGATGGGACCGGACGCCCGCGACGCACTCGCGCACGTGCTCGTCGACGTGCTGGGCCGGCTCGACCGCCTCCACGACCAGTCGCTGCCCTACATGATGTGGCTGCATCAGGCACCGAGCGGTGAGGCGCGTGTCGACGGTGAGCCGTGGTTCCAGGTCGAGATCGTGTCGCCATGGCGTGCCGCAGGTGTCCCGCGCTTCATCGCCGCCGCCGAGGTGGCGTGCGAGGAGTACTTCAACCCGGTGGCTCCCGAGGATGTCGCCGCCCGACTCAGGGCGCTCTGAGCACGTCGCTGGCCAGCGGGAACACGGGTGATCGGGTGGGTCGCTCGCAAACGGGCCTCGTTCTTGACAAAATGTCAAACGCATGCCGATCGAGTTCACCCTCAACGGCGCACCTGTCTCGGTGCGTGACGATCATCCGCACCTCCTCGCGGCCCTGAGGGAGGAGCTCGACGTCACATCACCGAAGGACGGGTGCTCCCCGTCGGGCCAGTGCGGCTGTTGCACGGTGATGATCGACGGCAAGGTGCAGGTGTCGTGCACCTACCCCGCGGCGAAGGCTGCCGGACGCGAGGTCGTGACGCTCGAGGGTGTCGACGAGGCCGAGCGGCAGCGGTATGCCGATGCGTTCGCGGCGTGCGGTGGCCTGCAGTGCGGCTTCTGCATCCCCGGCATCGTGATGCGTGCCAAGGGCCAGGTCGACAAGAAGGGCGCCGAGCTCGAGCGTGCCGACATGGCCCGCCACCTCGGTGCCCACCTCTGCCGGTGCACCGGATACGTCAAGGTGCTCGACGCGATCGAGGCGGTGGCCAAGGGCACCCCGGTCGACGTCTCGATGCCGGGTGCGATCGGCACCAGCGGCGTGAAGTACGAGGCGGGCGCCCTCGCCCTCGGCGACCGCGGCTACGTCGACGACATCCGTGTGCCGGGCATGCTGCACGCCGCTCTCCACCTCACGGCACACACCCGCGCCGACATCGTGCGCATCGACACGAGCGCTGCGCTCGCCGCACCTGGGGTCGTGGCTGTGTACACCGCTGCCGACATCCCCGGTGCGCAGTACGTCGGGATCATCTACAAGGACTGGCCGGTGATGATCGGCGAGGGGCAGCGCACGAGTTACGCCGGTGACGTCCTCGCCGTTGTCGTGGCCGAGACCAAGCAGCAGGCCCGGGCTGCCGCCGCGCTCGTCGAGGTCGAGTACGAGGTCCTGCGACCGATCACCGATGCGGTCGCCGCGATCACCGACCCGGAGATCGCCGTCCACGGCACGACCTCGAACGTGCTGTCGGTGAGCGCCTACGCCCGTGGTGGCGATGTCGACGCTGCGCTCGCCTCGAGCGCGCACGTGGTGCACGAGGTGTTCCAGACCCAGCGCATCGAGCACGCCTTCCTCGAGCCGGAGAGCACGCTCGCCGTGCCCACCGACAACGGCGGCCTGCACGTCTACTCGGGCGGACAGGGTGTGTGGGACGACCGCGACCAGATCTGCGCGATGCTCGGCCTCCCGACCGATCGGGTCACCGTGGAGCTCGTCTCCAACGGCGGTGCCTTCGGCGGCAAGGAGGACATGAGCAACCAGGGGCACACCGCTCTCGCGGCCTGGCTGCTCCAGCGGCCGGTGAAGTGCACGCTGTCGCGCGAAGAGAGTTTCCGGATCCACGCCAAGCGGCACCCGATCCGTCTCGAGTACTGGGCGGGCTGCGATGCCGATGGCCGTCTCACGGCGCTCAAGGTGCGCGGTGTCGGCGACTCGGGTTCGTACGCCAGCGTCGGCATGAAGGTGCTCGAGCGTGCGGCCGGACACGCGAGCGGCCCGTACCGCGTGCCGGTGATCGATGTCGAGTGCACCGCGGTCCGTACCAACAACCCGGTGTGCGGCGCGTTCCGCGGCTTCGGCGCCAACCAGGCGCAGTTCGCGATGGAGGGGATCATCGATCGCCTGGCCGAGAAGGCCGGTCTGGGTGGCTGGGAGATGCGCAAGCGCAACGTCATCCGCGCGGGCGAGGTCTGGGGCCCCGGACAGGTGATGGACGACGGTGTGGGTGGTGCGGAGGAGTGTCTCGACCGTGCTCGTCGGCACGTCGACGCCGCCCTCGCGGAGGGCAAGGCGGTGGGCATCGGTCTCGGGTTGAAGAACTCGGGTCTCGGCAACGGCCTGCGCGAGGTCTGTGCGGCAGTCGTGCGGTTCCGCTCCGACGATGGTCGGGTCGAGGTCCGTCACGGCTTCACCGAGATGGGCCAGGGCGTGCACACGGTGGCGCTGCAGACGGCGGTCACCGAACTCGGCCTCGACCCCGAGCGCATCGACGTCATCGTCGACACGACGCGTCAGCTCGGCTTCGGTCAGACGACGGGAAGTCGCGGAACGCTGATGGTCGCGGCGAGCGTGCAGAACGCATGTCGTGCCGCGCTCGCGGCCGACTGTGCACCTGACGTCGACCACTACGCCGAACACGTCGTCGACTGGACGCAGAAGCTCGGCGATCCGGCCGTGCCGAACCCGACCATCCACGCCGCCTTCGGCTACGCGGCCCAGGTCGTGATCGCCGATCGCGCGACGGGTGCGATCGAGAAGGTCGTCGCCATCCACGACGTCGGCAAGGCAGTCAACCCACGGTTGTGCGAGGGCCAGATCGAGGGCTCGGTGCACATGGGCCTCGGCTATGCCCTCACGGAGGACTTCCCGAGCGACGAGCGGGGCTTCCCCGTGCCCACCACGCTGCGCCAGCTCGGGATCCTGCGTCCGAAGGACATCCCCGAGATCGAGGTCGAGCTCGTGGAGGTGCCCCAGCCGCGCTCGGCCTACGGCGTCAAGGGAGTCGGCGAGATCGGCCTTGTGCCCACCAGTGGGGCAGTGGCGGCCGCGCTGCACATGGTCGACGGGCAGTGGCGTAACACGCTCCCGATGCGCCGCACCGACGACGTGGGGGAGTGACGCCGGTGGCCGCGACGACGCCGGGCATGGTGTGCGCGCACCATCACCTCTACTCGGCGCTGGCCCGCGGGATGCCGGCACCGCCCGAGCAGCCGACGAACTTCCTCTCGATCCTCGAGCAGGTGTGGTGGAGGCTCGACGTCGCCCTCGACGAGGAGATGATCCGCTGGTCGGCGATGCTCGGTGCGATGGAGGCGTTGCAGTCGGGAACGACGTGCATCGTCGATCACCACGAATCGCCGTCGTGCATCGACGGGAGTCTCTCGGTGATCGCCGAGGCGTGCGCCACTGTCGGAGTGCGGACCAACCTCGCGTACGGCGTGACCGATCGTCACGGTGCCGATGGGGCGCGACGCGGACTTGCCGAGAACGAACGGTTCCTCCGTGAGGGCGGCCGCGGGATGGTGGGCGTCCATGCCGCGTTCACGTGCGCCGACGAGACGCTCCGCGCCGCCGCCGATCTCGCTGCCGACCTCGGTGTCGGCGTACACGTACACGTGGCGGAAGGCCCCGACGACATCGACGCGGGTGCACGGCTCGAGTCGCTCGCCCGTGACGACTGGTGGTTGGTGCACTGCGTGTACCTCGACCGCGATCTTCCCGGCACCATCGCCCACAACCCGCGCAGCAACATGAACAACTCGGTGGGATACGCCCGCCCGGCGGAACGCCCGAACCGGATCGTGCTCGGCACCGACGGGATCGGCGCCGACATGCTCGAGGAGGCTCGCCTCGCCTACGTACGACTGCGTGAGAGCGATGTCACGGCATCGCCCGACACGGTGTGGGAGTGGCTCGCGAACGGCCGGTCGTTGTTCCCCGAGGCAGCGGACGACGTCGTCACGTGGTCGTACCCCGATGCCGACAGCGCGTGGCACGTGGCGTTCACGCCGGGCGTCCGGGCGCTCCACACGACGCTCGCCGATGGTCGCGAGGTGTTGCGCGATGGCCGTCCGTTGCTCGTCGACGAGGCCGAGGTCCGGGCCAAGGCCGCCGAGCAGGCGCGCCGTCTTCACGCCCTCCTGTGAGCCTCCTCACCTCTGCCGGGCTCGGGGTCGGCCCGGGTCAGCGACGATCTCGCCGTCCACGGTGGGAGCGAGGGTTAGGGTGGCGGCATGACGACACCGGTCGCGCTCTACCTGCAGGACGCCCACCCGATCCGGGAGGGCATGGAGATCGTGAAGTACGCGGAACAGCGCGGCTTCGACGCCGTGTGGCAGGCCGAGAGCCGCCTCGTGCGTGAGGCCACGGTGCCGATGGCAGCGTTCGCGAGCGTCACCGACTCGATCAAGGTCGGCTCGGGCGTCGTCGACTGCTGGAGCCGCAACCCGGCCCGACTCGCCGCGACCTTCAGCACGCTCGACGACCTCGCCCCCGGCCGTGTGATCCTCGGCATCGGTGCGTGGTGGGATCCGCTGGCCAAGAAGGTCGGCATCGATCGGGCGCGCCCCCTCACGGTGATGCGCGAGATCGTCACAGTCGTGAGAGCACTACTGCACAACGAGAACGTCACCTTCGACGGGCACTATGTGCATCTCGACGGTGTCGAGCTCGACTACGTGTACCAGGAGCGTCGTGCCAAGGACGTGCCGATCTACATCGGTGCAACGGGCATGCAGATGATGGAGCTCACCGGCGAGATCGCCGACGGCGCCGTCCTCAACTACCTCGTCTCGCCCGACTACAACCAGCAGGCACTCGAGGC
>JBEBDM010000012.1:0-8178 GCA_041156905.1 Actinomycetota bacterium
CCAAGAATGCTCCCCGATCCGGCAGGTCGGTGGACGCCTGCGAACGACAGGCGTACCGTCACCTCCAGAGCGGCCGGAGGGGTCGCCTCACTCACAGAAGGAACGATCCCGATGAAGGCACGCCGCCCCATCAGCAAGCGCCTGGTCCTCGCGACCGTGGCGGCCACGTTCGTCACCGCCCCGCTCGCCGTGGCCACCGCCCACGTCGTGTCGGTCTCAGCGATCGGCTGCACCCCGGACGATCCGTCCGATCTCGATCTGGATGATGACGGCCTCCTCGACGATTCTCGCTACGAGACCGACATCGACGACGATGGCCTTGCAGATGACAGTTCCGCCGAGGATGACATCGACGGGGATGGCTGCCTCGACACCGACGATGCCGAGAAGGACATCGACGGCGACGGATACAACGACGGCGCCCGTGCGGAGCTCGACATCGACGGTGACGGTCGCCCCGACACCGCCCTCGGCGAGAAGGACATCGACGGTGACGGCCTCACCGACGGCCAGCGCGCCGAGAAGGACATGGATGGTGACGGTCTGAACGACGGTGCTCGCGCCGAGACCGACATCGACGGTGACCGCCGCCCCGACAACGCCCTCAACGAGCTCGACATCGACGGTGACGGCCTCGAGGACGACGATGACGCCGAGCTCGACATGGACGCCGACGGCCGCCCGGACGACAGCGACACCGAGGACGACATCGATGGTGACGGGATCGACGACGACGACGCCGACGAGGACGACATCGACGGCGATGGGATCGACGACGACAGCGCCGACGAGGACGACATCGACGGCGACGGCGTGGACGACTCGTCCGACGACGACACCGATGGTGACGGCACCGACGACATCGACGATGCAGATGACGACGGCGACGACATCGACGATGCAGATGACTCGGACGACGACGGTGACGGCACCGACGACGACAGCGACGAGGATGACGACGGAAGCGACACGCCCGCTCCCTGATCCGGGTCCGTGATCCGGCCGGGCGTCATGGACGTCCGGACGACCCGCCCTTCGGGGGCTTGTCGAGCGAGTCTCGGCAGGCCCCCGATTCGCGTGGGAGACAGGTTGCCGCGCGTGCCGCGGCGCCGATAGCGTCCCCTCCTCGTGTGCGCCACCCGGTGCACAGCAATCGATGTCCGTGACGGCCCGGCCTGCCGGGAACCCCACGGCGACAACCGATTCCGGTGCTCCGCCGGCCCCTCAGGCCGTCGGAGCATTTGTGTGTCATCCGAAAAGCCCGGGATGCCGGGCACGAACGAAAAGGTTGCCGACATGGCACTCAAAGCGATCGTTGGCGAAAAGGTCGCCATGAGCCAGGTGTGGGTGAATGACAAGGTCATTCCCGTCACCGTGCTCCGCGTGGAGCCGGCTCGCATCGTGCAGGTGAAGACCACCGAGCGCGACGGCTACACCGCCCTCCAGGTGACCTACGGCCACCGCGATGCCAAGAAGCTGAACAAGGCCGAGGCCGGGCACTTCGCTGCCGCCGGTGTCGACGCCGGTCGCCGCCTCGTCGAGCTCCGCCTCGACTCGGTCGACGGCTTCGAGGTCGGTCAGGTCATCAGCGTCGACCTGCTCGCCCAGGGCGAGAAGGTCGACGTCACCGCCGTCAGCCGTGGTAAGGGCTTCGCCGGCACCATGAAGCGTCACAACTTCAGTGGTCAGGGCGCCAGCCACGGTAACCACAAGCACCACCGTGCCCCGGGCTCGATCGGCTCGTGCAGCTTCCCCGGCCGCGTGTTCAAGGGCCTCCGCATGGCGGGCCACATGGGCAACGAGCAGGTCACGACCCTCAACCTCGAGGTCGTCCAGGCCGACGTCGAGCGCAACCTGCTGCTCGTCAAGGGCTCGGTTCCCGGTCCCAACGGTGGCGTCGTCATCGTCCGCAACGCAGTGAAGGGGAAGTGACCGATGGCTTCGATCACCCTCAAGTCCCGTGACGGCAAGGACGCCGGTCCGCTCGAGCTCGACAGCGCCGTGTTCGGCGTGCAGCCGAACGTCCCGGTGATGCACCAGGTCGTCACCGCCCAGCTCGCCGCCCGTCGTGCCGGCACCCAGAGCACCAAGACCCGTTCCGAGGTCTCCGGCGGCGGCAAGAAGCCGTTCAAGCAGAAGGGCACGGGTAACGCCCGTCAGGGTTCGACCCGCGCCCCGCACTTCAGCGGTGGTGGCGTCGCCCTCGGACCCAAGCCGCGCAAGTACGGCCAGAAGACCCCGAAGAAGATGATCGCCCTCGCCCTGCGCTCGGCCCTCAGCGATCGCGCTGCCGAGGGCAAGGTCGTCGTCGTCGACGCCTGGAATTTCGCCGCTCCCAAGACCAAGGACGCCAAGGCTGCTCTCGCCGCCCTCGGCATCGACGGCAAGGCGCTCGTGGTGGTCGACACCAACGACACCAACACCGTGCGCAGCTTCCTCAACCTCCCGAACGTGCAGCTCATCGAGGTCGGCGAGCTGAACGCCTACGACGTGCTCTGCAGCGACTACGTCGTGTTCTCGAAGTCCACGCTGCCCACGTCGAAGAAGGACGGCGAGTGATGAAGGATCCCCGCGACATCATCCTGGCACCTGTGGTGTCGGAGAAGAGCTACGCCCTCATCGAGCAGGGCGTCTACACCTTCAAGGTCCACCCGGACGCCAGCAAGCCCGAGATCAGCGATGCGATCGAGGCGATCTGGGGCGTCACGGTGACGAAGGTCAACACCATGAACCGTAAGGGCAAGGTCACCCGCGCCCGCCGCGTCGGTGGACGCGGTCGTAAGCCCGACACCAAGCGGGCCATCGTCACCCTGGCAGCGGGCAACGAGATCCCGCTGTTCGAGAACTGAGGCACCCGAGATGGCCATTCGTTCCCGCAAGCCCACGAGCGCCGGTCGTCGTTTCCAGACGACGAGCACGTTCGCGGAGATCACCAAGTCGAGCCCTGAGCGCACGCTCACCGCACCGCTCAGCAAGAGCGGCGGTCGCAACGTCTACGGTCGCAAGACCTCCCGTCACCGCGGTGGCGGACACAAGCGCCAGTACCGCATGGTCGACTTCACCCGTACCAAGGACGGCGTGACCGCCAAGGTCGCCGCCATCGAGTACGACCCGAACCGCACCTGCCGCATCGCCCTCCTGCACTACGCCGACGGCGAGAAGGCCTACATCCTGGCCCCCAAGGGTCTCCACGTGGGCGACCACGTGCAGAGCGGCCAGGGCGCCGACATCAAGCCGGGCAACGCCCTGCCGCTGCGCTACATCCCGGTCGGTACCGTCGTTCACAACGTCGAGCTGCGCCCCGGTGGCGGCGGCAAGATGGGTCGCTCGGCCGGTATGGCCGTGCAGCTCGTCGCGAAGGAGGGCGAGTTCGCCACCCTGCGTCTGCCGAGCACCGAGATGCGTCGCGTGCTGATCGACTGCCGCGCCACCGTCGGCGAGGTCGGCAACAGCGACCACGAGCTCGTGAAGATCGGCAAGGCCGGTCGTAATCGCTGGAAGGGCATCCGCCCCCAGACCCGTGGCGTGGCCATGAACCCCGTCGACCACCCGCTCGGTGGTGGCGAGGGTCGTACCAGTGGTGGTCGCCCGGCCGTGTCGCCCTGGGGCAAGCCCGAGGGTGTCCGTACCCGTAACACCAACAAGCCGTCGCAGAAGCTCATCGTGCGCCGTCGTCGCACCTCGAAGGGCCGGAGGTAATCGCCCATGTCACGCAGCCTGAAGAAGGGCCCGTTCGTCGACGACCACCTGCTCAAGAAGGTCGACGATCAGAACGCCGCCGGCGATCGCAAGGTCATCAAGACCTGGAGCCGTCGCAGCACGATCATCCCCGACATGGTCGGTCACACCATCGCCGTCCACGACGGTCGCAAGCACGTGCCGGTGTACGTCACCGAGAGCATGGTCGGTCACAAGCTGGGTGAGTTCAGCCCCACGCGGACCTTCAAGTACCACGCCGGCCAGGAGAAGAACACGAAGGGTCGCCGCTGATGACTGGTCCCAAGCTCAACGAGCGCGAGTTCGTCGCCGGTGCCACCACTGGTACCCGCGCCAGCGCCAAGTACGTCCGTTCGTCGGCCAGCAAGGTCCGCGTCGTCCTCGACAACATCCGCGGACTGCCGGTGCGTCGTGCCGACGAGGTGCTGCAGTTCACCGACCGTGAGGCCGCCCGCCTCGCCCGCAAGGTGCTCGCCAGCGCCGTCGCGAACGCCGTCAACAACGACGGCCGCGACGCCGAGGAGCTCTTCGTGAAGGCCTGCTACGCCGACGAGGGCCCGACCCTCAAGCGCTTCACGCCGCGTGCCCGTGGCCGCGCCGGTCGCATCAACAAGCGCACCGCGCACATCACGATCGTCGTCGACGTGCTCGAGTCGGATCGTCTCGAGGTCGTCCAGGCTCGTGAGGCCCGTCGTGGCGCCGCTGGTCGTCGCCGTACGGCGGCCGCCTCGGGTGCCGCCGGCCGTCGTGCCCGTGTCGCGGCGAGCCGCGAGAAGGCCGAGGCCCTGAAGTCGGACGCCACCGAGACGGATGTCAACGAGGCAGACGTCACCGAGTCGCAGGTCACCGAGAACGAGGCCGCCGAGGCCCAGGTCGAGGACGCACAGGTCGAGGCCGGCGAGGCCGAGGAGAACAACTGATGGGCCAGAAGATCAACCCCTATGGCTTCCGTCTCGGTGTGACCACCGAGTGGAAGAGCCGCTGGTTCAGCGAGCGCGACTACAAGAACTACCTCACCGAGGACTGGAAGATCCGTCGTGCGCTGATGACCAAGCTCGAGTCCGCCGCGGTCAGCCGCGTCGAGATCGAGCGCACCCGTGACAAGGTCCGTGTCGACATCCACACGGCCCGTCCGGGCATCGTCATCGGTCGCCGTGGCGCCCAGGCCGACGAGCTGCGCGCCCTGCTGACGCAGATCACCGGTAACCCGAAGGTGCAGCTGAACATCGTGGAGATCAAGGCTCCCGAGCTCGACGCCGCACTCATCGCCCAGGGCGTGGCCGACCAGCTGGTCAACCGCATCGCCTTCCGCCGGGCCATGAAGCGCGCCGTGCAGAACGCCCAGAAGGCCGGCGCACTCGGCATCCGCGTGCAGTGCTCGGGCCGTCTCGGTGGCGCCGAGATGAGCCGTACCGAGTGGTACCGCGAGGGTCGTGTGCCGCTGCACACGCTCCGCGCCGACATCGACTACGGCATGCGTGAGGCTCGTACCACCGCCGGCCGCGTCGGTGTGAAGGTCTGGATCTACAAGGGCGACATCGTCCCCTACAAGGCCCAGGTCGAGGACAAGATCAGCCGCGAGGCCGCCATGGCGGTCGGCGAGGCCGCTGGCCTCGGTGCCGGCCCCCGCAAGGTCGTGTCGTCCGCTGGCCGCAAGAAGGCCGACGAGGTCGAGGCCGACGCCACGCCGCTGGTCAAGGAAGCCGATCCCGAGCTCGAGAAGCTTCTCGACGAGGAAGAGGAGATTGCCCGCCGCACCGTGGCCGGGCACGAGGCCCCGCACTTCCGTGGGGAGGACTGATCCAACATGTTGATGCCCCGTAGAGTCGCACATCGCAAGCACCACCGTGGCCGGACCGCTGGTCTGAGCAAGGGTGGCAACGAACTGGCCTTCGGTCAGTACGGGATCCAGGCCCTCGAGCCGGGCTGGCTCACCGCCCGCCAGATCGAGGCAGCCCGTATCGCCATGACCCGCGCCATCAAGCGTGGTGGCAAGGTGTGGATCAACATCTTCCCGGACAAGCCCGTGACCAAGAAGCCGGCCGAGACCCGCATGGGTTCGGGCAAGGGCAACCCGGAGTTCTGGGTGGCCGTCGTCAAGCCGGGTCGCGTCCTGTTCGAGCTCTCGTTCCCCAACGAGGAAGTGGCCAAGGCCGCCCTCAACAAGGCGATCCAGAAGCTGCCGATCAAGGCCCGCATTCTCACCCGTGAGGAGACGTTCTGACATGGCACGTTCCAACAGCGAACTGAAGGAGATGGACCTCGGCGCACTGCTCGAGGAGCTCCGGGCCACCAAGCAGGAGGCGCTCAACCTGCGCTTCCGCAACGCCACTGGGCAGCTCGACGACAACGCCGCGATCCGCACGGCGCGTCGTCAGATCGCCCGTATCAACACCCACATCCGGGCCCGCGAGATCGCACTGGCCGAGGCTCAAGGAAAGGCTGGTCACTGATGTCCGAGACCGCTGACCGCAACCGCCGCAAGACCCGTGAGGGCCTCGTGGTGTCGAACAAGATGGACAAGACCGCCGTCATCGCCGTCATCGAGCGCGTGCGTCACCCGAAGTACGCCAAGTTCGTCATGCGTACCAAGAAGCTGTACGCCCACGACGAGACCAACGACGTGAACATCGGCGACAAGGTCCGTGTCATGGAGACCCGTCCGATGAGCAAGAACAAGCGCTGGCGGGTCGTGGAAGTCCTGGAGCGTGCCAAGTGATCCAGCAGGAATCCCGACTCCGCGTCGCCGACAACAGCGGCGCCAAGGAAGTGCTCTGCATCAAGGTGCTCGGTGGCACTCGCCGCCGCTACGCCTCGATCGGTGACATCTTCGTCGCCACCGTCAAGGACGCCATCCCCGGCGCCGCCGTGAAGAAGGGCGATGTCGTGAAGTGCGTCGTCGTCCGCACGAAGAAGGAGAAGCGCCGTCCGGACGGCAGCTACATCCGCTTCGACGAGAACGCGGCCGTCATCATCAAGGACGACCTCACCCCGCGTGGCACCCGCATCTTCGGCCCAGTCGGCCGTGAGCTGCGTGACAAGAAGTTCATGCGCATCGTGTCGCTGGCCCCGGAGGTGCTGTGACCATGAAGCTCAAGAAGGGCGACCTCGTCGTCGTCATCGCCGGCAAGGACAAGGGCACCGAGGGTGTCATCGACCAGGTCTTCCCCAAGGAGAACAAGGTCATCGTGAACGGCGTGAACACGGCCAAGAAGCACTCCAAGCCGTCGAAGGGCAACTCCACGGGCGGCATCATCGACCGTGACATGCCGATCGACGCCAGCAACGTGATGCTCGTGCACGGTGGCAAGCCCACCCGCATCGGCTACACCACCCAGCCCGACGGCACCAAGGTGCGCGTCGCCAAGCGAACCGGTGAGGTGATCTCGTGAGCACGGCAACGTCCACGACCCCCCGTCTGAAGGCCAAGTACAAGGCCGAGATCGCTGCTGCCCTGAAGGAGCAGCTCGGTGTCGACAACGTGATGCAGGTCCCGCGTCTCGAGAAGATCGTGATCAACATGGGCGTGGGTCGCGCCACCCAGCAGCCGTCGCTGCTCGAGGGTGCCGTGTCCGACCTCACCAAGATCAGCGGTCAGAAGCCGATCATCACCAAGGCCAAGGATTCGATCGCAGCGTTCAAGCTCCGTGAGAACCAGGCCATCGGTTGCAAGGTCACGCTCCGCGGCGATCGCATGTGGGAGTTCCTCGACCGTCTGATCTCGGTGGCGATCCCGCGTATCCGCGACTTCCGCGGTCTGCCGGCCCACTCGTGGGACGGCCGTGGCAACTACACCTTCGGTCTCTCCGACCAGACCGTGTTCCCGGAGATCGACTACGACAAGATCGACGCCAACCGTGGCATGGACATCACGCTCGTGACGACCGCGACCACGAACGAGGCGGGCAAGGCCCTCCTCGATGCGTTCGGATTCCCGTTCAAGCGCGGCGCCGATGCCGACGCTGCCCCCCGCAAGAAGAGCCGCGGCCCGGTCCGCGGTGGCAAGGGCGGCGGCAAGGGTTCGGCTTCGTCGAAGAAGAAGAAGTAACGAGAGGCACCGCAATGGCAAAGAAGAGTCTCATCAACAAGTCCAACGCCACGCCCAAGTTCAAGGTTCGTGGCTATACGCGCTGCCGCCGCTGTGGCCGTGCGCGTTCGGTGTTCCGCAAGTTCGGCCTCTGCCGTGTGTGCCTTCGTGAGATGGCCCACGCCGGCGAGATTCCCGGCATGACCAAGGCCAGCTGGTGAGGAGTCCAGATGCTCACTGATCCCATCGCCGACATGCTCACCCGAGTCCGCAACGCCAACACGGCGATGCACGACGAGGTCCGCATGCCCTGCAGCAAGCAGAAGGTCGCACTCGCGAAGATCCTCGAGAAGGAGGGCTACATCGGCGGTTTCGCCGTGGCGCCGTCCACCTCGGGCCCTGGCGACGTGCTCACCATCCAGATGAAGTACTCC
>JBEBDM010000013.1:0-3638 GCA_041156905.1 Actinomycetota bacterium
CCGTCATCCCCGAATCGGCGTAGCCGAGCCACTCGACGCGATGGATCCCGAGCACCTCGGCAGACCGCATCGTCTCCGCGCGACGACGGTCGACGAGGGTCTCGCCCTCGGCGAGGTCGGGCGGGATCTCACCGTGATCCCCGTTGGTGGCCACGACGAGCACGACACGATGCCCCTCGTCGACGGCGCGGGCGATGCTGCCCCCCGTAGCGATGCTCTCGTCGTCGGGGTGGGCGTGAAGACAGACCAGCGTTCCCATGTCAGGCGTCGGCGACCGCGCCAGAGGCAATCAGTGCATCGATGCGCTCGGCCGACAGACCCCAGTCGGCGAGGACCTCACGCGAGTGCTGGCCAGCATGAGCGGGCGCGGAGACGACGACCGGCTCGGTGCGCGAGAAGCGCGGGGCCGGACGAGGCTGTGTGATCCCGGCGACCTCGATGAACGTGCCGCGCTCCACGTTGTGCGGGTGCTGGGCCGCCTCGGCCATCGTGAGCACGGGGGCGAAGCAGACGTCGGTGTGCTCCATCAGCGCACACCACTCGTCGCGGGTCTTCGACTTCATCACCCCGCGCAGCCTCTCCTTCAGCGCAGGCCACTTCGACTTGTCCATCTGCTGGGCGAACTCGGAGTCGCCCTCGAGCCCGGTGATGCGCATCAGCTCGGCGTAGAACTGCGGCTCGATGCTGCCGAGCGACACGTAGGTCCCGTCCGCGCACTCGAACACGTCGTAGAAGTGCGCACCCGTGTCGAGCAGGTTGGTGCCGGGAGCGTTCTCGTCGAACATGCCGATGTTGCGGAAGGCCCAGAACATGCTCATCAGCACGGCCGCACCGTCGACCATCGCGGTGTCGACCACCTGACCCTTACCACTGCGCTGCGCCTCGAGCAGGGCGCACACGACGCCATAGGCCAGGAACATGCCACCGCCGCCGAAGTCGCCGACCATGTTGAGCGGCGGCACAGGGGCCTCGCCTGCACGGGCGAAATGAGCGAGAGCACCGGCGAGCGAGATGTAGTTGATGTCGTGGCCGGCCGCCTGCGCATACGGACCTTCCTGGCCCCATCCGGTCATGCGGCCGAACACGAGCCGGGGGTTGCGGGCGAGGCAGACGTCGGGACCGACACCGAGCCGCTCCATCACCCCGGGACGGAACCCCTCGATGAGGGCGTCAGCCGACGCCACGAGGTCGAGGAGCGTGGCCACGCCCTCGGGGTTCTTGAGGTCGAGGGCCACGTTGCGCCGGCCACGCAGCATCACGTCGTAGTGCGGCGTCTCGGGCGCCGGGCCACGAACGGCCTGTGCGCGCTCGACTCGGATCACCTCGGCCCCCATGTCGGCCAGCAGCATCGCGGCGAACGGGCCGGGACCGATGCCGGCGATCTCGATGATCCGATAACCAGAAAGAGGGCCTGCCATGGCTGCCGTTCTACTACGGCGACGGCGGCGAGACGGAAGCCGGCGTCAGCCGGCGCGGCGGAGGTGGCCGTGGACGGCCTCGACGAGCACGGGCCACAGCGGCTCGGGCATGTCGTGGCCCATGTCGGCGAGATAGAGCAGGTGCGCTCCCGGCACGAGTTCCGCGGTGCGGAACCCTCCGCTCGGCGTGATCAGCGTGTCGTCACGGCCGTGGATCACGAGGGTGGGGACGTCGAGCGCCTGCAGGCCCTCGGTGCGTCGACCGCTCGCGTAGATCGCGGCGAGCTGACGCGGAGCTCCTTCGGGGTAGAACGAGCGGTCGTAGTCGCGAGCCGCGTTCTCACGGGTGCGCGCCGCATCGCGGTACTTCTTCGAGTGCCACGCCATCCACTTCGGTGACGACTCGATGTACTCCTCGCGGGAGGTCGGCGGCGGGGCGAAGAGGGCCTCTGCCGCCTCCGGTGCCGGCGTGCCGTACTCGGGCTCGCCGGTCATGCTCATCACCGACACCAGGCTGCGCACCCGGGTCGGGTGCTCGATGGCGATGTGCTGGGCGATCATGCCGCCCATCGATGCTCCCATCACGTGAGCGCGCTCGATCCCGAGGTGGTCGAGCAGGCCGACCGCATCAGCAGCCATGTCGCTGAGCGTGTACGGAACGCTCGGCACCTCGGTGCCGGCGAACGCAGCCGCCATCACCGCACCCGTGTCGACCGTGACACCGTCGAGCTTGGTCGACAGACCGCAATCGCGGTTGTCGAACCGCACGACGTGGAAGCCCCCGCTGGCGAGCAGGCGACAGAACGCGTCGTCCCACGCCGTCATCTGCGCGGTGAAGCCCATCACGAGCAGGAGCGTGGGGTCGGAGGCCGAGCCGATCGTGTCGTACTCGAGCTCGATACCGGTCGGGAGGAGGGCGCGGGGCATCCCGGGAGACTACCGTTCGGCCATGACCGTCTTCGGAGTCCACGTCGGCCTGCAGCACACCACCCCGGACGAGCTCCGGCAGGTGTGGCGACGAGTCGAGGACCTCGGGTTCGGCTGGATCAGCGTCTGGGACCACTTCTACGGAGCCACCGGCCGACCCGACGACGCTGCGTGCCTCGAGGCCGTCGCGATGCACTCGGCGCTCGCGTGCACCACCAGCAAGGTTCGTGTCGGATCCCTCGTGTACAGCATCGGCTACCGCCATCCCGCCGTGCTCGCCAAGGCCATCACGGCGATCGACCTCCTCAGCAACGGCCGCGCCGAGATGGGCATCGGGGCTGGTTGGGCCAAGGTCGAGTACGACGCCTACGGCATGCCGTTCCCGTCGATCGGCACCCGGATGGACCAGCTCGAGGAGGGCATCCAGGTCCTGCGCGGGCTGCTGCACGACGAGACCACCGACTTCGAGGGATCGTGGTTCTCGGCCCACGAGGCCCGCAACGAACCCCGCCCCGTGCAGGCCAAGATCCCGATCTGGGTCGGCGGCAAGGGTGAGAAGCGCACGCTCTCGATCGCGGCCCGCTTCGCCGACGGCTGGAACATCCCCTTCGCGTCGCCCGAGGAGTTCGCCCAGAAGTCGGCCGTCCTCGAGGAGCACTGCGCCCGGTTCGGTCGCGACCCCCGCGAGATCCGCCGTGCCGTCAACCTCGGCCTCGCGTTCAGCGAGGAGAGCCTCGTCCAGCAGTTCGGCCAGATCGCCGAGGTGGTCCGCCCGGGCGTGCTGAACGGCAGCGACCAGGAGATGGTCGACCGCATCGGGCAGTACGTCGCTGCCGGCGCCGACCAGGTGAACATCGCCCTGCGCGCCCCGTTCGACCTCGACTCGCTCGAGAGGTTCAGCGCCCTCCTTGGCCTGGCCTGACCGCCTGCCACCGTGCGTATCGTCGCTCCCGGCCGGGTCAACCTGATCGGTGACCACACCGACTACACGGGAGGACTCGTCCTCCCGATGACGATCGACCGCGCCACGGTGATCGAGGGTGAGCCGGGTGGCGACCGGATCGTCCTGATCTCGGGCGACGAGCCCGAACCGGTCGACCTTCCTCTCCGGGTCGACCACCCCGAGTCGGTGTCCCCCGCGTGGGGCCGGTACGTCGGCGGCGTCGTGAGCGAGTTGGCGCCCACGGTCGGCTTCCGCGGAACCATCACCACCGAGATCCCCATCGGTGCTGGTCTCAGCAGCAGCGCGGCGCTCGAACTCGCCGTGGCCCTCGCGCTGGGAGCAGAGGGATC
>JBEBDM010000014.1:0-3201 GCA_041156905.1 Actinomycetota bacterium
GTCGTCATCCGCGGTCCTCCACCGTGTTTCACTCTGTGAAATGCTGTGCCATACTATGCAATATGGCCTCGGAAGTCCAGCCTGAGCGCAGCACGCCCCGTGCCACCGACCGCGGCCTCTCGCTCGTGCGCGTCGTCGCCGACGCCGCCACCGGGATCACCCTCGCCGAGGCGGCCCGCGCCGTCGACCTCACGCCGAGCACCGCCCTGCGCCAACTGCGCGCCCTCGAGGCTGCCGGCTTCGCGACCCGTGCCGACGAGACGCTGTGGGTCCCTGGCCCGGAACTGCTCCGTATCGCCCGCAACCTCGCGGGCGAGGCGACACTCCCCCGCCTCGCTGCCGAGCCGCTGCGCTCGCTCGCCGCGGCCACCGGTGAATCGGCGTACCTCGCCGAGCCGCACGACAGCGCGACGGCTCGCTACACCGCCATGCACCAGGGCAGCCACACAGTGCGCCACGTCAGCTGGTTGGGGCACGAGATCACCCGCCGCGGCACCGCTCTCGGTGCGGCGCTCGCCGGCCGGGTCGATGCGGAGACGGGTGTGGCCGAGAGGGTCAACGCCGTCGAGGACGGCACCACCGCCGTCTCGGCCCCCGTGCGTGACGCGAGCGGGGCGATCGTCGCGGCGCTGAGCGTCGTGGGTCCGTCGTACCGCTTCACGGGTGACGTGCTCGAGACAGCACGCGTCGCCGTCCGCCGCGAGGCAGCCGCTCTCAGCCGACTGGCGGGGGCAGAAGGCCCGGCAGGAACTCGAACGCCTCGATCCCGAACGGCACGAACCCCTTGATCTTCAGCGTGCCGAGCGCATCGGCCAGGTCGCGGTCCCGAGAGAGCGACTCAGGCGCGGTCAGCGACGCAAGGACCCGACGGAACGCGGGGACGTTGTCGGCGAAACGGTTCGCGCACACGAGCGGCAGGCTCGGCACCTCCGGCCCGTGCCCCACGACGTGCACGCGGGCAGCGACCGACGGCTGCGAGGTGATCACGTGCTCGAAGGTGACGGCGTCGATGCTCGCCAGGTCGGCACGCCCCTCGACGATCTCGCGGATGCTCTCGACGTGTGCACCGACGAACCGGAGGTCGTCGAGCCGCTCCCCCCACGCCCACGAGAGGCTGACCCATCCGCTCAGGCTGTCGGGATTGTTGGCCACCAGTCGGCAGTCGCCGCGCTGCTTCCACTCCGCGACCGACAGCGGCTTCGACGACACGATCACCGAGCGGTAGCGACCACCCGAGGCGAACGGCGCGACGACCTCGAACGAGCCGATGACCGCGACCTTCTCGCGCAGCACGGTGATGAGCGGCCAGCCACACGTCTTGGTGACGAACGCGTCGGGGTCGTGCCACGCCTCGTGCAGGTCGCGGTCCCAGGCGAGCGACGACGGGGCGCCCTCGACACCTTCCGCCGCGAGACCGTCGACCAACCGCCGCCAGAACAGGTCGTACGCCGCCTCCAGGTGCGGCATCGGGTACATCGCCAGTTGGGCGAACGGGGTTCCCATCGGTTCCTCGACCCGACGTCCGTCAGCGCCGCGTCGCGGCGAGCGGATCGGGAGGGGTGCCGAACGGGCGGAAGAGGTACGTGCGGAAGACCTGCAAGTAGCCGCCCTCGTACAGACCGGCACCTGCGGCGGCCAGCGCGTCGGAGCCCATCTCACGGTGACGTGCCGGGATCTTGTACCACTCGAGACCCGGCTCGGCGTGGTGCGTGTGGTGCAGGTTGTTGTTGAGGAACAGCAGCGACATCACCGGTCCGGCCTTGACCACTGCCGAGCGCGTTCCCTCGATGACCGCCTTGTGCTCGAGGAACGAGCGCACGTTGGTGCACGCCGAACCACCGAGGCAGAACGCCGGCAGGTAGATCCACGGCGACACTCCGACGACACCGAACAACCACCACCCGAACGCGACCGAGGCGACGATGTGCAGCATCCAGCCCGCCACCTCACGCGGCGCACGCACGATGCGCGCCTCGCCCCACCAGTAGCGCAGGATGCCGCGGGGTGTTCCGAGCAGCAGACGGCCACCGAGCGTGCGCAGCACCATCATCCAGCGGCGCTTCAGCGGACCCGCCGACTCCCACACCTCGGGACGTACGTAGAACGACTCCGGGTCGTCGACCGGATCGGTGAGGTCGGAGTAGTGGTGCTCGACGTGCAGGGTCTTGTACCGGGTGAAGGGGATCCAGAACTGCAGCGGCAGGAACCCGATCACCATGTTCACGGAGTTCCACCGGGTCGGGTGGCCGTGAAGTAGCTCGTGACCGAGCGACATCCAGAGCCCGCCGAGATAGACGTGCAGGACAACCTCGAGCGGCCACGGCACCGACTCGTGCCACGCCAGGAGAGACCCCCACGCCGCAAAGAAGGCCACCAACAGCAGCACCGTCGGCCACTCGACCGCCTGCCTCTGCCGCTCCGCCACCTCGATCTCCTTCGTCGTGTCCGTCTCGCCCTGCGCGATTCCCGGTACGGACGTTAGACGAATGACCCCACACTCGGGCCAGTCATCCCACGCCCCGGCGATGGCCAGCTACTGCTGCCGGAACGCCGACCGGTACTCGTCGGCCCCACCCATCGCTCCATGCGTGCGATGCGCGTCAGCGAGCCGTGCCACCGCAGCAGGATCGAGGTCGACCCCGAGACCCGGGCTGCTCGGCACCGGGAGCACACCGGCCTCGGGCCGGAAGTGTCCCTGGGCCACGGCGACGTCGGCGGTGAATCGGAACAAGGCCTGATGGGGTCGGATCATCGACTCCTCCGCCGCCGTCAGGTGCAGGTATGCCGCCGTCATCACGCCGGCATCGCCGCTGTAGCACCAGAAGTCGACGCCCATCGCGGCGCACGCCCGGAGGAAGTCCTGCGTACGACGGATGCCGCCCATCTCCGCGATGTCGATGCAGATCCCGTCGGGCACCCCGCGCCGGGCAGCACGAACCAGTGCCCCCTCGTGGGTGCTGAACGACACGGCTGTCCCGCCCTCCCGGAGCCGCTCGACCTCGTCGAGCGTCCGGCACGGGTCCTCGAGCCAGCCGACACCGGCCTCCTCGAGACGGCGGCAGACACGACGTGCCGTCGGCAGCGTGTAGGCGCCGTTGGCGTCGAGCCGCAGGACACGCCCGGGGCCGAGTTCAGCCACGAGGCGGTCGACCATCGCCATCTCAGTCTCGGCGTCGAGCACCCCGAGCTTGCCCTCGAACC
>JBEBDM010000015.1:0-4121 GCA_041156905.1 Actinomycetota bacterium
CGGCTGTGCTGCCGCCGATGCGGCGAAGGGCGACCGCCGGCTAACCAGCCTTCGGTGCTCGGCCGACGTGCCGTCACCGAGGACCTGTCGACGCGAGGCGGCGTCGTTCGGACGACGAGTACGGTCGCGCCCATGAACCACGATCCCAGAGTGGAGACGTCGCCGATCGGGGCGACCATCACCCTCGCCGCACTCGAGGCCGACCCGTACCCGCACCTCGCCCGACTGCGTGCCGAGGAGCCCGTCTCGTGGGTGCCCGACCTCGGTATGTGGCTGGTGACCCGGTGGGACGACGTGGTGATGGTGCACGAACAGCCCGAGACCTACACCTCGGCCACCGAGCCGAGTTGGCTGAACACCGTGCTCGGCAAGAACATGCTCGGCAGCGATGGAGCCGAGCACCGGCGGCTGAAGGACGCCCTCCAGCCCGAGTTCGTGCCGAGCGCCACGGGACGATGGGTGACCGACGTGCTGCCCGGGATCTGCGACGAACTCATCGACGCGTTCGATCCGGCCGGTACCGACCTCATGACCGCGTACGCCGAACCGATCGCCGTGCGCGCGCTGCAGGATTCGCTCGGATGGACGAACGCCACGTGGCAGCAGATCGGGGAGTGGACCCGCGGGGTCTGCACCGGGCTCGCCAACTTCGTCAACGAACCGGAGGCTGCGGCGGTGGCGCGGCGGGCGAACGAGGAGTCGGGGGAGTCGATCCGTGAGGTCGTCGTGCCACGGCTCGCGCACACCGGACTCGCACCCGACGAGATCGTCAACAACGTGCGGCTGTGCATGTCGGGCGGGATCAACGAGCCCCGCGACGGGATCGGTCTGACGGTGTGGGCGCTCCTGGCGCGGCCCGACGATCTGGCGGCGTGCCGTGCTGATGGCCCGCTCTGGCGCAACGCCTGCGAGGAGCTGTTCCGGTGGATCTCTCCGGTGGCGACCTCGACCCGCCAGCTCACGCACGACGTCGTCCTCCACGGGTTGACGGTCCCGAAGGGTGATCTGCTCGCGGCCGTGATCAGCTCGGCCAACCGCGACGAGCGCCGATGGAACGAGCCGGAGGAGTACCGCCTCGACCGCAAGGAGGGCGCGCACATCGCATTCAGCCTCGGCCCGCACGTCTGCCTCGGCGCCTGGCTCGGTCGGAGCACGGTGCGTGTGGCGGTCCAGCACCTCCTCGAGCGGGTGCCGACGTTGGCGCTGGCCGGAGACGTCGAGGTGACCGGCTTCGAGTTCCGCGGTCCGAGGAGCGTGCCTGTCACCTGGTGACCCCCAGAGGTGGGCGTTCGAGCCAGCCAGACAGCCTGCCTGACGTGGGCTGATGCAGTTGGTTCGACAATCGCGAGGATTTTCGACATTTCCTTGCCGGTGCAAGCGTCGCAGGTCTACTGTGCTGCCTTAGGGCTGGAACAGGACTCGGGGGAGTCGGCTGGCCGGGAAAGAGGGAACACCCATGTCGGCAAGTGCTGCAGGTCTCGAGACCGATGTCCTCGTGGTGGGCTCCGGCCCGGCGGGTGGAGCGATGGCTCTCGCTCTCGCCACCTACGGGGTCAAGGTCACCGTCATCACGAAGTACGGCCAGTTGGCCGACACCCCTCGTGCGCACATCACCAACCAGCGCACCGTCGAGGTGCTGCGCGACCTCGGGGTCGAGGGTCAGTTGATGGCCAAGGCGACGCCGTGGGAACTGATGATGAACACGACGTACTGCACGTCGCTCGCCGGCATCGAGCTCGGCCGCTGCCCGTCGTGGGGCACCGACCCCGCACGTCACGCCGACTACCTGCTGCAGAGCCCGTGCACGATGGTCGACGCGCCGCAGACCATCGTCGAGCCGATCCTCATCGGTGAGGCCCAGGTACGCGGCGCGAAGATGCGCTACGACACCGAGTACCTCTCGCACGTCCAGGACGCCGACGGGGTCACCACCTCCGTGCGCGACCGTCTGACCGGCGCCGAGTACACGATCCGCTCGAAGTTCATGATCGGTGCCGACGGCGCTCGTAGCCAGGTGGCAGAGGACGCAGGTCTGCCGTTCGAAGGCCCCGGCGTTCTCGCGGGAGCGTTCAACATCGTGTTCGAGGCCGACCTCTCGCACCTCGTGGAACACCGTCCCTCGGTCCTGTACTGGATGCTGCAGCCCGGTGCCGACCAGGGCGGTGTCGGACTCGGCGTACTCCGCATGGTGAAGCCGTGGACCGAGTGGATGCTCATCTGGGGCTTCGACCTCGAGGCCGGCGCTCCCGACCTCAGCGACGAGACCATCCGTGATCTCGCCGTGAAGCTCGTCGGCACCGACGACTTCGAGATGCGCGTGCTCTCGAAGGCGCCGTGGGCGATCAACTACAAGTACGCCACCCGCATCTCGAACGGCCGTGTGTTCTGTGCGGGCGACGCCATCCACCGTCATCCGCCGACCAACGGACTCGGCTCGAACACCTCGATCCAGGATTCGTACAACCTTGCGTGGAAGCTCGCCCACGTGGTGCAGGGCAAGGCCGGCCTCTCGCTGCTCGACACCTACGACGCTGAGCGCGCCCCTGTGGCCAAGCAGATCGTCGACCGCGCCAACAAGAGCATCCCCGACACGGCGCGCATCACGCAGGCGCTCGGTCTCGACGGTGCATCCGACGCTGAGGCGCTGGAGGCCCGACTCGCGGTTCTCGCTGCCCCCGGTCCTGAGGGTGAGGCGACCCGCGCCGCGATGCGTGAGGCCGTTGCCTACAAGAGCTACGAGTTCAACTGCCACGGCGTGGAGCACAACCAGCGCTACGCATCGACTGCGGTGGTCACCGACGGCACGCCGATGCCCGAGTACCGCCGCGACGCCGAGCTGTACGCCCAGCCCACGACGTGGCCGGGTGCGAAGGTCCCGCACGCGTGGGTGACCCGCAACGGTGTGAAGGTCTCGACGCTCGACCTCGGTGGTCGCGGTGGCTTCACCGTCTACACCGGTGTCGGCGGCGACGTGTGGGCTGCTGCTGCGGCAGCTGCCTCGTCGCAGCTCGGTGTCGAGGTGCGCGTCGTCTCGATCGGGCACGGCCAGCCGTTCGAGGATCCGTACGGAACCTGGGCGGGCCTCCGCGAGGTGGGCGACACCGGCGTGGTGCTCACCCGTCCCGACAACTACGTGTGCTTCCGTGCGCAGACGGCCCCGACCTCGGCCACCGAGGCCACCAGCGCGATCGTCTCGGCGCTGTCGGGCGTTCTCGCCCGCTGACGTTTCTGGTGCTCACTCCGGGCGTGTCGTGTCACTCGTCGTGATGCGGCACGCTCGGCTGTGGCGCGCTCAGGCGCAGGGTACGCAGGTGGCGGCCCAGGGGAGCACCTCGAGCCGCTCGCCCGGGATCGGCCGGTGGCACACGGTGCACTGCCCGTAGGTTCCCTCGGCGATCCGTTCCAGCGCAGCGTCGACGAGCGTGAGTTGCTGCATCAGCTGACCGTGGAACGCGACGTCGGTGAAGCGCTCGATCGCGATGCTGGTTCCCTCGCCCACGCGCTTGCCGAACGAGATGCCGCCGCTCGGGACGGTGGCTCCACTGCGGATGGCCTCGGCGCGCGCCGTGAGTTCGTCGTGGAGGGCGCGCAGCAAATCCTCGGTCGTCAGTTCGGCGTCGCTCATCGCCGCTGACCCGGGGTGCAGCTCATCCGAGCGTGGTGGAGACGTGGGCGGCGAGCGCGGCGAGGAAGAACTCGTGCGTGCCCGACATGTTCTCCGGTTCATCCATCGTGGTGCCGTAGCTCTGCGTGCACGACGACTTGACGATGGTGACCCGGTCGCGTGGCGACACGAACACCCACTGGTTGTAGACGCCGATGGCGGAGAACTGCCCGAGCCCACCGGGGATCAGCCACCACTGGTAGCCGTAGCCATCGGGGAGGTTGCCGCCAGCGATGACGGGGCGACCCCACTCGAGGTGCGGTGCATCGGGGACCACTGAGGCCGCGGCCCACGCTGCGGGCACGACCTGCCGTCCGTTCCACTCGCCGCCGCGCCGGTAGAGCTCGCCGAGCTTGGCGAAGTCGCGGGCGGTCAGGTTCAGACCGCCGAAGGCCATCTCACGACCACTCGGGTCGAGCAGCCAGTAGCCGTCGCTCTCCATGCCGAGCGGGTCGTA
>JBEBDM010000016.1:0-9372 GCA_041156905.1 Actinomycetota bacterium
GACCGAAATCGCCCGCGCGTCCGGTGCGCGCTGGGTCGCCTCGTCGGTCGGACCGTACGGGGCGTACCTCGCCGACGGGAGTGAGTACCGGGGCGATTACGTCACGTCGGGCGCCGCCACATGGGACGAGATCCGCGCCTTCCATCGTGAGCGGCTCGAGGTGCTGGTCGACAGCGGCCCCGACCTGTTCGCGATCGAGACGATCCCCCTCGCGGCCGAGGCGGAGATCGTGGTCGAGGAACTCCGCCGCCTGACCGACACTCCGGCGTGGGTGACGTTCTCGTGCCGCGATGGCTCGACGACGTGTGGTGGTGACGACGCCGGGTCGGCCGCGCAACGCATCGCAGCGGGTGTGCAGGCCGTCGGGTTGAACTGCACGGCACCCGCCCATGTCGACTCCCTGCTCGGGGCGATGAACGCGACGGGCCTCCCCCTGGTGACCTATCCGAACCATGGGGCGACGTGGGATGCCGAGCACAAGTGCTGGGTCGGACCGACCGGTGGCCTCGAACTCGCGGGCATGGTCGCACGGTGGCACCTACTGGGTGCACGCCTCGTCGGTGGGTGTTGCGGTGTGGGCACGTCGGGTGTGGCGGCGCTCGCTGCGGAACGTGATCGCTTGCGGGGGCGTCCCGCTTCCTAGAGTGGGCACATGTCCAAGAACAAGATGCAGTACCGCCGGCTCGGTCAGAGCGGGCTCCAGGTGTCGGTGCTCTCCTTCGGGTCGTGGGTGTCGTTCGACGCCCAGCTCAAGGACGACATGGCGCTCGAGTGCATGCAGGCCGCGTTCGACGCCGGCTGCAACTTCTTCGACAACGCCGAGGTCTACGCCGGTGGCGAGAGTGAGGCGATCATGGGTCGCGTGCTGCGTGAGCTCGGCTGGAAGCGCCACGAGTACGTGGTGACCACCAAGTTCTTCTGGGGCATCCACGGCAACACGACGAACATGCGTAACACGCTCAACCGCAAGTACCTGATGCAGGCGATCGATGCCTCGCTCGAGCGCTTCGGTCTCGATTTCGTCGACGTCGTCTACTGCCACCGGCCCGATCCGTTCACCCCGATCGAGGAGACCGTGTACGCGATGAGCGACATGATCTCCACCGGCAAGGCCCTCTACTGGGGCACGAGCGAGTGGTCGGCCGACGAGATCCGTGCTGCATGGCTGATCGCCGACCGTCACCACCTGCACAAGCCGGTGGTCGAGCAGCCGCAGTACAACCTGCTCACCCGTGACCGGGTCGAGAAGGAGTACGCCCGCCTGTACGACGAGATCGGTCTCGGGACCACGATCTGGAGCCCGCTCGCCTCTGGCCTGCTCACCGGCAAGTACCGCGACGGCGTGCCGGCCGACAGCCGTGGCGCGCTGCCCGGGTACGAGTGGCTGGCGGAGCGTCTCTCCGACGAGCGCTCGCTGGCCAAGGTCGAGCGTCTCCGTCCGATCGCCGAGGAACTCGGTTGCTCGATGGCCCAGATGGCGATCGCCTGGTGCGCGGCGAACCCCCGCGTCAGCACGGTCATCACCGGGGCGTCGCGTCCCTCGCAGGTGCTCGAGAACTTCGCCGCGCTCGACGTTCTCCCGCTGCTCACCCCCGAGGTGATGACACGTATCGGGACGGCGGTGGCTGGCCGGTGAGGTCGTCGCTCGAGGAGCTCCTCGCAACGGGGCGTGTGCTGCTCGCCGACGGAGCGACCGGGACGAACTACTTCGCCGCCGGTCTCGAGGCCGGCGAGCCCCCGGAGTTCTGGAACGAGCAGTACCCCGATCGTGTCGCCGCGCTCCATCAGGCGTTCGTCGATGCCGGTTCCGACATCGTGCTCACCAACACCTTCGGGTGCAATCCGCACCGTCTGAAGTTGCACGGCGCCCAGGACCGCGCACGGGAGATCGCGGCCACGGCAGCGCGCATCGCCAGGGGAGTGGCCGATGCCGCCGATCGTCCGGTGGTCGTCGCCGGTTCGGTGGGGCCCACCGGTGAGTTGTTCGTCCCGATGGGCGCTCTGACCCACGAGGCGGCCGTCGAGTCGTTCGGCGTGCAGATCGCCGGCCTGCGCGAGGGCGGTGCTGACGTGGTCTGGATCGAGACGATGTCGAGCGCCGAGGAGGTCCACGCCGCAGCGACGGCCGCGACCGAGGCCGGGATGCCGTGGGTCGCGACCTGCTCGTTCGACACGGCGGGTCGCACGATGATGGGCATCCTTCCCTCCCAGCTGCCGACCATCGTCGCCGCCGAGCCGGTGGCACCTCTCGCCATCGGCGCCAACTGCGGTGTCGGTGCCCCCGACATCCTCGTGTCGGTTCTCGAGATGTCGTCGTCCGCTGTCCCGGTGGTCTGCAAGGGCAACTGTGGAGTGCCGCAGTTCGTCGGCACCGAGATCGTCTATTCCGGCACTCCCGAGTTGATGGCTCGGTATGCCGTGCTCGCCGCCGACGCGGGAGCGCGCATCGTCGGTGGGTGTTGTGGCACGACCCCGACCCACCTCGCGGCGATGCGTGCCGCGCTCGACGCGCGCGCGCCGGGGGAGCACCCCGCCCTGGAGCGGATCATCGCCGACGTCGGCCCGCTCACCAACTCGCTGCCCGGCGTGGCCGGTCACGGTGGTGAGCGTCGCGGACGGCGTTCTCGACCCGGCGACGAGTGAGCGCGGCGCGGACGGCGCGGATACCCTGCCGCTCGTGGCGACCGACGAGGAGAAGCTCCCGATCAAGATGCTCAACGACCGGGTGCTGGTGCGCATCCCGGAACGTGACGGCGAGCGGCGCTCGTCGGGCGGCATCCTCATCCCGGCCACGGCGCAGATCTCCAAGCGCCTGACGTGGGCGGAGGTCGTGGCGGTGGGCCAGAACGTGCGCTCGGCCGAGATCGGCGACCGCGTCCTGTTCAGCCCCGAGGATCGTTACGAGGTCGAGGTCGGCGGCAACGACTACATCATGTTGCGCGAGCGCGACATCCATGCCGTTGCCGCGAGCCGCATCGAGACCCACACCGGGCTCTACCTGTAATCCCCTGCGAGGGCGCCACCGGTGCCTCGTAGCATGGGCGTCATGCCCGAGGCCCTTCCCCTCCGTGTGACCGCCGAGCAGCTCACTGCCGTGCGCTACGACGCCAACGGCCTCGTCCCGGTGATCGCCCAGGACGTCGACACCAAGGCCGTGTTGATGATGGCGTGGATGAACGCCGAGACCCTCCAGATGACGCTCGACGAAGGTCGGATGGTCTACTGGAGCCGGAGCCGCCAGGAGGTCTGGCGCAAGGGTGACACCAGCGGCGACCGTCAGTTCGTGCGCGAGGGCTACTACGACTGCGACGGTGACACCCTGCTGTTCCTCGTCGAGCAGGAAGGCCGCGGCGCGTGCCACACGGGTGACTACACCTGCTTCCACCGAGCGTTCGGGAGCTGAGGGTGGCGCTCCGCATCCGGCCGACCAAGGAGGAGTTCGTCGCCCTCGCGGCCGACCACACCGTGGTGCCCATCTGGGCCGAACTGCTCGCCGACGTCGAGACCCCCGTGTCGGCCTACATGAAGCTCGTCGGCGACGGCGAGGGCTTCCTCCTCGAGTCGGTGGAGCACGGCGAACGGTGGGGTCGCTACAGCTTCATCGGACACGACCCGGTCGCGACCTTCGAACTGCGCGGCGGGACGCTGACCAAGAGTGGCCAGCACCTCAGTGCCGACATCCCGCTCGACAAGGGCATCCTCGCGGCCCTCGACGCGATCGTCGCCGCCTACCGTGCGCCGCTGATCCCCGAACTCCCGCCGCTCCAGGGCGGAGTGATGGGCTTCCTCGGCTACGACGTGGTGCGTGAGGTCGAGGACCTGCCGAACACGCCCCACGACGACCGCGACCTTCCCGACGCGGTGATGGGCATCATCGGCTCGATGGCGGCCTTCGACCACCTTCGTCAACGGATCTTCCTCATCGAGAGCGTGCCGGTCCTCCAGCTCGCCGAGTCCGACATCGAGCGACTCCACGCGGAAGCGGTCGAGCGGATCCACTCGGCCGCGGCGTTGCTCGCCCAGCCGTTGGCGACCCCGACCATCGAGCCGCCCGAGCCGGGTGAGTCGGTGGGGGACGTCCGCAGTTCGATGCCCGATGGTGCGTACCAGCGCGCCGTCGAGGTCGCCAAGGAGCACATCCTCGCCGGTGACATCTTCCAGGTCGTGTTGTCGCAGCGATACGACATCGACCTCGGTGCCGACCCGTTCGACTTCTACCGCGTGCTGCGACAGGTCAACCCGAGCCCGTACATGTACTTCCTCCGCCACGAGAGCGTCACCATCGCCGGGAGTTCGCCCGAGCCGATGGTGCAGGTACAGGGCCGCACCGTGATCAGCCGTCCGATCGCGGGAACCCGCCGCCGCGGTCGTACCGAGGAGGACGATCGCAGGATGGCGGGCGAGTTGCGCGAGAACCCGAAGGAGATCGCCGAACACGTGATGCTGGTCGATCTCGCCCGCAACGACGTCGGCCGGGTCGCCGAGTTCGGCACGGTTCACGTCGACGAACTCATGTCGCTCGAGCGGTACAGCCACGTGATGCACCTCACCTCCCAGGTGAGCGGCACCCTTCTCGAGGGCAGGACGCCCATCGACGTCCTGCGCGCCACGTTGCCGGCCGGAACGGTGAGCGGTGCGCCCAAGGTGAGGGCGATGGAGATCATCGACGCCCTCGAGCCGGTCAAGCGCGGGCCGTACGCTGGCGTCGTGGGATACGTCGACTTCAGTGGCAACCTCGACACGGCGATCGCGATCCGCACCATGTTCGCCGGCGCGCACGGGGCGTCGTTCCAGGCCGGTGCAGGCGTCGTGGCCGATTCGAACCCCGACGACGAAGACCTCGAGTGCCGCAACAAGGCGGCGGGTCTCCTCGCTGCCGTGCCGGCGGCGCGTCGGATGGCGGCCCAGCGCAGGGAGGCGGGTCAGTGACGACACCTCCCTTCGCCCGCGAGCGCGATGCCGTGCGCGTCTCGGGGCCCCAGGCGGGCTCCTACCTGCAGTCGCAGGCGACGCAGGACCTCGCTCCGCTCGCGGTCGGTACGAGCACCTGGACCTTCTTCCTCCAGCCGACAGGCCGGATCGACGTCCTCGCCCGGGTGACCCGCGAGGCCGACGACTCGTTCGTGCTCGACACCGACACCGGTTACGGGGAGGCCCTCGTCGCTCGCCTTCGTCGGTTCTTCATCCGGGTCGATGCCACCATCGAGTCACTCGGCACCGTGGCGTCCGGTGTCGAGGGTGACGACCTCGAGGCCGAGCGTGTGGCCGCAGGATGGCCGGCGATGGGCCGCGAGATCGTGCCGGGTGAGGTGATCCCCGCGGAGACCGGGATCGTCCCGCTCACGGTGAACTTCCGCAAGGGTTGCTACCCGGGTCAGGAGCTCGTCGAGCGCATGGACAGTAGGGGAGCGCGGGCACCCCGCGAACTGAAGGTCATGGCGGCGGACGCCGTGCCCGAGGGCCTCGTCCCGACGAGTGTCGCCGGCGGCCGAGCGCTGGTCTACGTCCCGCGAGGCTGATCCATCCCGACCACGTGGGGGGCGAGTTCCCCGTGTCGGGTGACGAGAGCGACGAACTGGGACGGAGCGAGGTCGCGTCGAGCTGCTGCGAGCCATGCGCGGCATGTCGGACCGTCGTCGGCGATGGCGGCAGCGCGGGCGACGTCGAGGGCGAGGAGGGGAGCGCGGAACCGCTCGTACGCATCGGCAGCGACGAGTCCTGCACGGTGGGCGTGGCCCGAACGGAGCATGGCCTCGGCCATCGCGTGTGCGGCGACGGGTCGCCCGGCGGGCGGGAGCGGATCGGGGAGGAGTGCCACGACGGCACCGAGGGCGTCGGCCGGGGCCGCGTCGGGCGGCCACCATCGGGCGGGTGCCTGACCGAGTGCGTCAGGCCGGGGTGAACCAGCTCGGGACGGGTCGGGTTCGGCGTGGCCGGCGACGTAATCGTCGACGACGATGCGTGCTGCCACGTCGGGATGCCCCTGCGACACCTGCTGCCAGGCGCGGAACCACGGCGAAGGGAGGCAGCCACGCGGGAAGTCGATGCGTCCTGTCGACCACGCGGCGGCCTCGGCTGCCTCGAGTCGGTCGCGGACCCGACCGGCGCGCACCTTGCCGCGCTCGTCGGCGACCTGCGCGACCACGGTGAACAGCGGGATGGCGGCGAAGAGCAGGTACGGGAGGTTGTCGGGGTTGCTCCCGAGCCAGAGGATCGCTCCGAACGAGAGCACGACCGTGGCGACCTGCATGATCCGTCGGGCATGGCGCGGGCTCGCCGCCTCGAGAAGGGCGAGGGCGACGTGCCCGCCGTCGAAGGGGAGGACCGGGGCGAGGTTGAGGACTCCGAGCACCGGGCCGGCCCACAACGACGACACGACGAGGGGGTTGTCCCAGTCGGGGGAACCGATCGACCCGACCCCGGTGGCGATGCTGATCGCGACGTAGGCAACGGCTCCGGAGAGGATCTGGGCGACCGGTCCGGCGAGGGCGATACCCACCCGCTCGCCACGGGTGAGCCGACGCGTGGGCGTGAAGGCCGCGTAGCCCGCCATGAAGTCGAGGGAGATCGATGCCCTCGCTCCTGTCCGTCGTGCCGCGACGGCGTGGCCGAGTTCGTGCACGAGGGTGAAGGCGGCGACGAAGAGGGCGAACGGGAGTCCGAACTCTGGTCCCTGCGCTGCGATGACGAGCAGGAGGAAGACCACGAAGCCGGGCCGCACCTGCACAGGGAAGCCGGCGAGGTGGAAGGCCGCGGCGGGAGATCCGGGCCGGGAGAGCACGGGCCGAGCCTACGGCACGGGTTCTCACACGCGGGGTTCGCCCGTAGACTCGCCCCTCGTGTCATACGTCTATTCATTCGATCACAAGCACCGTCGTCCTCCCATGGAGTACAAGGACCTCCTCGGGGGCAAGGGTGCGAACCTCGCAGAGATGACCAGCGTCCTGAAGCTGCCGGTACCCCCGGGCTTCACGATCAGCACCGATGCCTGCCGCGCCTACATGGTGGGTGGCTGGCCGGAGGGTCTCGACGAGGAGATCGCCGCCCAGGTGTTCAAGCTCGAGAAGGCCATGGGCCGCAAGCTCGGCGATCCCTTCGACCCGCTGCTCGTCAGCGTGCGGTCGGGCGCAAAGTTCTCGATGCCGGGCATGATGGACACCGTCCTCAACCTCGGTCTCAACGACGAGAGCGTGAAGGGCCTCGCCCACGTCACGGGTGACGAGCGCTTCGCCTACGACAGCTACCGCCGCTTCATCGCCATGTACGGACGTATCGTCCTCGGCGTCGACGGCGAACTGTTCGAGCACCCGCTCGAGGAGGCCAAGCACAAGGCCGGCGCCAAGACCGACGCCGACCTCACGGCCGCCGCGCTCAAGAAGCTGTGCACGCAGTACCAGGCCGTCGTCAAGAAGGCCACGAAGAAGCCGTTCCCGCAGAAGCCGCGCGAGCAGCTCCGTGGCGCGATCGAGGCCGTCTTCAAGAGCTGGAACGGTGCTCGCGCCGTCGCCTACCGCGTCCGCGAGAAGATCAGCCACGACCTCGGCACCGCCGTGAACGTGCAGACGATGGTGTTCGGCAACCGCGACGACAACTCGGGCACCGGCGTGGGCTTCACCCGCAACGCCGCGACCGGCGAGAACAAGCCGTACGGCGACTTCCTGGTCAACGCCCAGGGCGAGGACGTGGTGGCGGGTATCCGCAACACCGAGGACCTCGACCACATGAAGCTCCACTTCCCGGTGATCCACAAGGAACTGCTGGAGATCTTCGCCCGTCTCGAGCGTCACTACCGCGACATGTGCGACACCGAGTTCACGATCGAGCAGGGCAAGCTCTGGATGCTGCAGACCCGCGTCGGCAAGCGCACCGGCGCCGCCGCCCTCAAGATGGCCGTCGACATGACCCGCCAGCAGGGCAAGGGCAAGGCCGCGTGGTCGATCACCAAGCACGAGGCGATCATGCGTGTCGCCGCCGAGCACCTCGACCAGGTCCTCCACCCGCAGTTCGCCAACAAGGGCAAGGTGCTGGCCAAGGGCCTCGCCGCCTCGCCGGGTGCCGCTGTCGGCAAGGTCTACTTCACCGCCGATGACGCGGTCTCGGCCGACGAGCGTGGCGAGAAAGTCATTCTCGTCCGCAACGAGACGAGCCCCGAGGACGTCCACGGCATGATGATCAGCCAGGGCATCCTCACCGCCCGCGGCGGGCTCGTGAGCCACGCGGCCGTGGTCGCCCGTGGTTGGGGAACCCCGGCCATCGTCGGTGCCGAGTCGGTGAAGATCGACGGCAAGAAGTTCAGCGTCGGCGACGTCACCGTCAAGGAGGGTGACGTCATCAGCATCGACGGCACCACCGGTGAGGTCGTCCTCGGCGAGATGAAGCTCGCCGCTGCCGAGCCGCCGGCCGAGTTCCACACCATCCTCAAGTGGTCCGACCAGGTCCGCAAGGGCAAGATGGGCGTGCGCGCCAACGCCGACACCGGCGAGGACGCCACCAACGCCCGTGAGATGGGTGCCGAGGGCATCGGCCTGTGCCGTACCGAGCACATGTTCCTCGCCCCCGACCGTCTGCCGGTCGTGCGTCGGATGATCCTCGCCACCACCCCGGCCGAGGAGAAGGCTGCGCTCGAGGAGCTCGGTCGTGTCCAGCAGATCGACTTCGAGGAGATCCTCCTCGCGATGGACGGCCTGCCCGTCACGGTCCGCCTCCTCGACCCGCCGCTGCACGAGTTCCTCCCCTCGCTGGAGGAGCTGCGCATCAAGCAGGCCGTGGCCAAGGCCGCTGGCAAGAACCTCAACGCCACCGAGCGCGCCGAGTTGAAGGCTGCCGAGGAGTGGGCCGAGCACAACCCGATGATCGGCACCCGCGGTGTCCGTCTCGGCGTCGTGAAGCCGGGTCTCTACGCGATGCAGGTGAAGGCTCTCATGGCGGCCGCTGCGGCGCTCCGCAAGAAGGGCAAGAACCCGATCGTCGAGGTGATGATCCCGCTGACCGTCACCCGTGAGGAGCTCGCTCTCGCACGCGGTTGGGTGCAGGCCGAGATCGACAAGGCCGTCAAGGGTCTGAAGAACAAGCCGCACGTCACGATCGGCACGATGATCGAGACCCCGCGCGCTGCCCTGTGCGCTGGTGAGATCGCGGAGGAGGCCGACTTCTTCTCGTTCGGCACCAACGACCTCACCCAGATGACGTTCGGCTTCAGCCGTGACGACATCGAGTCGAAGATGATGCCGGCCTACCTGGAGCAGGGCCTGCTCAAGCGCAACCCGTTCGAGACCATCGACGTCGAGGGCGTCGGCGAGCTCGTGCGCCTCGGCGCTCAGCGCGGTCGCGAGACCAAGCCGGGCCTCAAGCTCGGTGTGTGCGGCGAGCACG
>JBEBDM010000017.1:0-5563 GCA_041156905.1 Actinomycetota bacterium
GTCATCGCGGCGGGATGCTGACCTCGCGCCAGCCGCCCTCCTGCGGGGGCACGCCGCCCTTGCCCTTGAGGCGCAGCAGGCCGGCGATGGTCCCGGCGAGCGACAGCGCGACCATGGCACGACGGAGCATCTTCACGCTCCGGAGCGTAGCAAGGCCACTGGGGAACCCTGCCGGGGGCCGGTGCAGACGGCTGTAGGTGGGTCTGGGCTGACGATGTCGCCGCCGAGTTCGGCCGGGGATAGCACAAGGCCCCCTCGCGGGGGCCTTCGCTACCAACCAGTGGGTGGGGCTAACAAGAATCGAACTTGTGACCTCATCCTTATCAGGGATGCGCTCTAACCGACTGAGCTATAGCCCCGGAGGCGATTGCCAAGGTTACCGCTTCGGTCGAAAAACACTCCACCCGCGCAGGCCAGCCCCCGGGGCCGACGGACGCTGGGCGGGAGTCGCCGGGATCTCCTCCTCGACCACGGTGACCTTGATCCCGCCGACGAGGTCGGTGATCAGGTTGAAGACCGTGGCCATCAGGACGGCCAGGCCGGTGGCGCCGACCACGGCGAACAGACCAGCCACCCAGGCCTCGTGGTAGATCGCCCCGCCGTTGAACTCGAAGCTCGTCCACCCGAAGTTCTCGAAGAACCGCTCGACGTTGTCGACCGTGCCGGTGTTCTGGGCGACCCGCCACAGGAGCGCTCCGGCAGTCAGGGCCACGATGTACAGGAACAGGTGGAACAGCAGGGCCACCTTGAACACGCTCCACGTGTCGATCTGGCGGACGACCCGGAGCGAGCGGCGACGACCGGGGATCGGTGTGGGAGCGGGCTTGGTCGCCGACGGAGCAGGCATCGGCGTTGGCGGGGTCACGACCGGCACGACCTGCGTGGCGGCCGGGGGCGGGGTGACCGGCAGCGCCTGGGTGGGTGCTTGGACGGGTGGCTGGCGACGGGTCGACGGGATCGCCTGTGTCGTGGGCTGCTCGTCGACGGGGGCGGTCGGGATGACCGGCCGCGTCCGTCCCGTGTCGCCGCCCGACGCCGGCACGATGCGCGGGATGTCGACAGGGCCGTCGTCCTTGGCCACGGTCGGGAGGTCGGCGGCGCGCAGCAGGTCGGGCAGTTCCACCGTGGACTGCTCGTCGGGGGTGCGCGGAGTGTCGGCCACGGGCCGAGTGTAGGCACCCGTGCCGTGGCCACGGGTTCACGCCAACGATCAGGGGAACCGAGGCGATCGGCTGGCTCGCGCGGTGGCCGAACGACCGGCGATCTCCACGACCACCACCGCATCGAACCCGCGTGCCTCGCACGAGACGAGGCGACCACCGGCCGACTCGACGACCTCGGTGACCGCTCCGCAGCCGACCGTCACGGCCCGGAGCGCAGCAGCATCGGCAGCCGACTGTGTTCGGGCCTGCGACACGACGGTGGCGACCACCGCCTGCACGCCGAGGGCCGAGCCCACCACGAGACCGACCACCGCCAGCATCAGGACCGTGGCCTGCCCACGATCGTTCTCGGACATGCTCATGCCCACCTCACCTCTGGTCTGCGAGAGGACGACACGGGGTCGCAATACGGACCGGGAGGTCGAGGTGGGCACGAGGCCGATGTGAGGGCGGCACGCCGCCCGAGGCTCACTCCTCGTCGGTGGCGAGGATGAGCGCGACCGAGGCGACGGTGTCGCCCTCGGGCACGTCCATGATGGTCACGCCGGTCGCGTCGCGGCCGATGTGACGGATCCCGCTCACGGGCGTGCGGATCGTGGTGCCGCCCGAGGCGACCGCCACGATCTCGTCGTCGTCGCCCACCATGAATGCGGCCACCACGCTGGTGCCCTTGTTCTTGATGAACTTGATGCCCTTCACGCCCTGACCACCGCGGCCCTGGACGTTGAACTTGTTGAGTTGGACCCGCTTGCCATAGCCGCGTTCGGTGATCATCAGGATCGAGGTCTCGTCCTTGGCGACGTCGACGCTCACGACCGTGTCACCGGTCTTGAGCTTCATGCCTCGCACACCCGAGGCGGCACGGCCCATCGGCCGGACCTCGTCCTCACGGAAGCGGATCGTCATACCCGACTTGCTGACCATGAAGATGTCGTCGCTGCCGCTGGTCTCGATGACCCGCATCAGCTCGTCGCCCTCGCGCAGGTTGAGGGCGATGAGTCCGTCGCGACGACCGTTGTCGTACTCGTCGAACGCCGTCTTCTTCACCACGCCCTGACGGGTGGCGAAGAACATGTAGCGCTCGGACGCGAAGTCGCGGGTGTCGATGATCGCCTGGATCTGCTCGCCGGCCTGCAACGGGAGCAGGTTGACGATCGGCATGCCCTTGGCGGCGCGTTCGCGCTCGGGAACCTCGAGAGCACGCAGTCGGTACACACGACCGCGGTTGCTGAAGAACAGCAGGTACGCGTGCGCGGTGGTGAAGATCACGTGGCGCACGATGTCGTCACTCTTCAGCTTCGCCCCGGTGACGCCCTTGCCACCGCGGTTCTGGACCTTGAACGAAGCGGCCGACACGGCCTTCACGTACTGGGCCTCGGTCATCACGATGACGAGTTCCTTGTCGTCGGTGAGGTCCTCGATGCGCATCTCGCCCATGTCGAGACCGATCTGGCAGACACGCGGCGTCGCGAACTCGCCACGGATCGCCGAGAGCTCGTCCTTGATGACCTGACGCAGCTTGCTCGGCGAGTCGAGGATGCTCTGCAGCTCGATGATCCGGGCCCGCACGTCGTCGAGTTCGCTCTGGAGGTCGATCCGGCTCAGACGGGTCAGCTGCGACAGACGCATCTCGAGGATGTCGGTCGCCTGCATCTCGGTGAACTCGAACGGCGGAGCCTGGAGGCCGACCTTGGCCGTCGCCGCATCGTCGCTCGCCCGGATGAGGGCGATGATCTCGTCGATGACATTGAGCGCCTTGATGCGGCCCTCGAGGATGTGCTCACGCCGCTTGTCCTTGGCGAGGCGGAACTCGGTGCGCCGGGTGATGACCTCGATCTGGTGCTCGACGTACCCGTGGAGTGCGTCGACCAGGGTGAGCGTGCGCGGCACGCCGTGCACCAACGCCACCATGTTCACCGGGAAGCTGGTCTGCAGCTGGGTGAGCTTGTAGAGGTTGTTGAGCACCACGTTGGCGTTGGCGTCGCGCTTGAGCGTGATGACGAGGTTCGTCTTGCCGCCGGCCGAGCCGTCGTTGACGTCGGAGATGCCGTCGAGGTCGCCGGCGTCGACGAGCTCCTGGATGCGGGCGGCGATCGCCGAGCAGCTCGTCTGGTACGGCAGCTCGGTGACGACGATCTGCATCTGTCCGCGGCGACCCTCCTCGATGGTCGCGGTCGCGCGCATCTTCACGCTGCCACGACCCGTGCGGTAGGCCTCGATGATCCCGGCGCGACCGAGGATGCTGCCACCTGTCGGAAAGTCGGGACCCTTCACGAACTGCATCAGCGTGTCGGCCGCAGCGACCTTGTCGTCGATCAGTTCGGGATGGTCGATGAGGTGGATGGTCGCGTCGATGACCTCGCCGAGGTTGTGCGGCGGGATGCTGGTGGCCATGCCGACCGCGATGCCCTGGCTGCCGTTGACCAGCAGGTTGGGGAACCGTGCCGGGAGCACGATGGGCTCCTCGGTGGTGTTGTCGTAGTTGGCCACCATGTCGACGGTGTCCTCGTCGATGTCGGCGAGCATCTGCATCGCCAGGGCATCGAGTCGACACTCGGTGTAGCGCTCGGCGGCGGCACCGAAGTCGGGGCTGCCGTAGTTGCCGTGGAAGTCGATCAGCGGGTGACGCAGGCTGAACGGCTGGGCCATGCGCACGAGGGCGTCGTAGATCGCCGAGTTGCCGTGCGGGTGGTACTTGGCCATCGTGTCGCCCGTGACGCGCGCCGACTTCACGTGGGCGCGGTTCGGACGGAAACCCTGCTGGTCCATGTCCCAGATGATCCGTCGGTGCACCGGCTTGAGGCCGTCGCGCACGTCGGGCAGGGCGCGCGACATGATGACCGACATCGCGTAGTCGATGAAGCTGCGCTCCATCTCGTCCTGCAACTGGATCGGCTGGATGTCGTCGCCGGGGCCGTCGTTCGGGGGGGTGTTCGGGGTGTCGCTCATCAGAAGTCGAGGTTCCTCACGTCACGTGCGTTGGTGGTGATGAAGTTCTTGCGGCTCTCGACGTCGTCGCCCATGAGCACGCTCATGACCTCGTCGGCCAGCGCGGCCTCCTCGACAGTGACCTGCAGGAGGGTGCGCGACTTGGGGTCCATGGTGGTGGGCTTGAGCTCCTGCCAGTCCATCTCACCGAGACCCTTGAGTCGGTTGAAGTCGTTCTTGTGGTTGGGGTGCTCGGCGAGGAAGCGGGCCTTGGCGGCGTCGTCCTTGAGGTAGATCTTCTCCTTGCCGACCAACGTGCTGAACAGCGGCGGCTGGGCGATGTACACGTACCCCGCCTCGACCATCGTGCGCATCTGTCGGTAGAAGAACGTGAGCAACAAGGTGCGGATGTGGCTGCCGTCGACGTCGGCGTCGCAGAGCGCGATCACCTTGTGATAGCGGGCCTTGCCGGCATCGAACTCCTCGCCGACACCGCCACCGATGGCGGTGATCAGCGCCTGGATCTCGTTGTTCTTCAGCATCTTGTCGAGGCGAGCGCGCTCGACGTTGAGGATCTTGCCGCGGATGGGGAGCAGCGCCTGGGTCCGCGGATCGCGGGCGTTCAGCGCCGAGCCACCGGCCGAGTCGCCCTCGACGATGAACAGTTCGCTCTCCTCGGGATTGCCGCTCGTGCAGTCCTTGAGCTTGTCGGGCATGCCGGCGCCGGCGAGCGCCGTCTTGCGGCGGATCGCGTTGCGGGCGTTCTTGGCGGCCACTCGGGCTTGGGCCGCGGCCTGGGCCTTCTTGACGATCTTGTTGGCCTCGGTCGGGTTCTCGTCGAGCCACTCGGCGAGGCGCTCGTTGGTCGCCTTCTGCACGAAGCTGCGCATCGGGACGTTGCCGAGCTTGGCCTTGGTCTGACCCTCGAACTGCGGCTCACGGAGCTTGACGGCGATGATCGCCGTGATGCCCTCACGGATGTCCTCGCCGAGGAGGTTGTCGTCCTTCTCCTTCAGCAGGCCCTTGGCTCGGGCGTACTTGTTGAGCACGCTGGTAAGGGCGGTCTTGAAGCCCTCGACGTGCATGCCGCCCTCGATGGTGCTGATGCCGTTGGCGTAGCCGTGGATTCCCTCGTGGTACCCGGTGTTCCACTGCATGGCGATGTCGAGGGTCTGCCCGCCCTCGTCGTCCTCGTCCTCGTAGTGGGCGACCTTGGTGAACAGGGCCTCCTTGGAGGCGTTCAGGTGCTTGACGAAGTCGACGATGCCGCCCTTGTACTGAAAGACGATCTCCTGCTCGCGGGTCGGGCGCTCGTCGCGGAAGATGATCTCGAGACCACGGTTCAGGAAGGCCATCGTCTGGAGACGCTCGACCACGGTGCGGGCGACGAACTCGACGCCCTCACTCGCGAAGATCGTGGGGTCGGGCCAGAAGCTCACGCTGGTGCCGCTCGTGCGACCCTTGGCCGGCGT
>JBEBDM010000018.1:0-6957 GCA_041156905.1 Actinomycetota bacterium
TCATCACCCGTGGCGACAACAACGAGGCGCTCACGCTCCTCGGCCGCATTCCCGAGAACGACCTCACCCGTCACCTGGCTGCGATGGCGCGCACCCACCTGCAGCCCGACGACGACCACGATGCGACGCTCACCGCACTGCTCGATCGCGTGAAGGACGACGAAGAGGCGCGTCAACAGTTCGTCGACATCCTCGAACTGATGGGTCCGCACGACCCGCGCACCGCGACCTATCGCAAGAAGCTCACCAGTCGCCTGTTCTGAGGGTCAGGCGTAGGCGGCGAACAGTTCGCCGATGGCCTTGGCCTGTCCACCGGTCGTCGACGACATCACCGCGATCGGCAGGACACCTGCCGAACGCCACGCGTCGAGACGCTCGCGCACCTCACCAGCCGTGCCACTGATCGTGCAGTCGTCGATCCACTCGTCGGTCATCAGGCCGGGGAGGGCATCACGGTCGTTGCGCGAGAGCGCCTCCTCGATCGCGCTCATCTCGGCCTCGTACCCGGCCTGCTTCCAGTAGTTGCGGTAGTTCGGGAGGAGGATGTAGCCGCCGAGCGTCCGGCGATGGATGGCGCGGGCAGCGTCCTTGTCGCCGTCGATGACGGTCGGCACCATGTTGGCGAGCGGGAAGGTGGCGCGTCGGGCAGCGTCGATGCGGGCCACCTGGGTGGGCATGTACCGCAGCGAGGCGTTCGCCCAGATCGCACCGTCGGCCACCTCGAGAGCGAGGTCGAGCATCTTGTCGCGCAGCGTCGCCAGCCACACCGGCGGCAGTTCGCCCGCCGATCGAGTGGCGCCGCGGATGCCCTCCACGTACGTACGCATGTCGGAGAGCGGTCGACCAGTGTCGATGCCGAGTCGCCCCATCGCAGGCGCGTGGCTCACGCCGAGCCCGAGCCGGAAACGCCCGCCGCTCACCTCGTGCAGGTGGCCCGCGGTGACCGCGACCTCGGCGGGATGTCCGTGGTAGATCGGCTGGATGCTCGTCCAGAACGGGATGCGGCTGGTGATGTGGGCCAGTGAGCCACACAGTGCGAGGTTGCCGTGGATGCCGGGGCTGGCGAGCCCAGCGAAGCCGAGGCGGTCGGCCTCTGCGGCGAGTTCGAGGATCGGGGCACGCTTGCCCGGGACGCCGATGACGCTGACGGCGGGGAGTCCGGTGTCGTCGGAGGAGAAGGGGAGTGACGTGCTGCTCATCGCGCCGACGGTAGTCGTTGCCCGTGCGTCACGGTCGGGCCGGGCGCTGCGGGGGTAGCGTCTCGATCGTGACGGCCGACGACCAGATGATCCGCATCGGGATGGTCTGTCCGTACAGCCTCTCCATCCCCGGGGGTGTGCAGGCCCAGGTCCTCGGTCTGGCGCGGCAGTTGCGGCGCATGGGTCGCGAGGTCAGGGTGCTCGGTCCGTGTGACGGTCCGCCGCCCGACACGTTCGTGACCCCGCTCGGCAACAGCCTCCCGACGGCGGCGAACGGTTCGATCGCGCCACTCGCTCCCGATCCCGCCGCAGCGCTGCGCACGATGCGTGTCCTGTTCGAGGAGCAGTTCGACGTGCTGCACCTCCACGAGCCGTTCGCCCCCGGGCCGACGATGACCAGCATCCTCCTGCACCCGGCGCCGGTGGTCGCGACCTTCCACGCCGCGGGCACGAGCGCCAGTTACAAGTACCTCTCGCGCCCGATTCGCGCGTCGGCGGAGAACATCGACCGACGCGTCGTGGTGTCGAAGGACGCCAAGGCGCTCGTCTCGGCGGCCATCGGTGGCGAGTACGAGGTGCTCTTCAACGGGGTCGAACTCGACGCGTACCGCTCGTCACCGTCGTGGCCGACCACGGGGCCGACGATCTTCTTCTGTGGGCGCCACGAGGAACGCAAGGGACTCGACGTGCTGCTCGAGGCACTTCCTGACCTGCCGGCTGATGTCACGCTGTGGATCGCCAGCGATGGTCCCGACACCGAGCGACTCCGGGCGGCCACCGCTGGCGATCGCCGCGTGCAGTGGCTCGGACGGATCGACGAGGCCGAGAAGATCGCCCGGCTGAAGGGGGCGACGATCTTCTGCGCTCCCTCGTTGCGCGGTGAGTCGTTCGGCGTGGTGCTGATCGAGGCGATGGCGGCCGGGACCTGCATCGTCGCCAGTTCCCTCGACGGGTACCGCAACGTCGCCACTGACGACGTCGACTCCTTGCTGCCTCCGCCGGGTGACGTGGGGGCGCTCACCGGCGCGCTGCTGAGGGCACTCGGTGACGAGTCGCTGCGGTCCAGGCTCGAGACCGCTGGTCAGACACGTGCCGACGACTTCTCGATGGTGGCCCTCGCCGAGGCCTACGACGCGATGTACCGCGAGTTGGCGGCAGCACACCGTGCCGCCCAACAGCGAGGCGGGCGTCGCCGTCTGAGTGCCTGGCCGCGTGTCCCCCGCCGCGGGCGGGTCACCCGTAGGATGGTCTGACGGTGCCGATCGGTGCCGGCCGAACTACCCCGGAGTCCTCATGACCTGGATCATCGTCCTGATCGTCGTCGCACTGGTCGTGCTGTGGGCGATCGCCGCCTACAACGGCCTGGTGCGCAGCCGCAACCAGGTCGACAATGCCTGGTCGCAGATCGACGTGCAGCTCAAGCGCCGGATCGATCTCGTCCCGAACCTCGTCGAGACAGTCAAGGGCTATGCCGCCCACGAGAAGCAGACCCTCGAGGCCGTGATCGCTGCCCGCAACGCGGCGATGGCCGCTCCCTCCGACCCGCACGCGCAGGCCAATGCCGACAACGTCCTGTCGGGTGCCCTTCGCCAGCTGTTCGCCCTCAGTGAGGCCTACCCCGACCTCAAGGCCAACCAGAACTTCCTCCAGTTGCAGGAGGAACTGACCGCCACCGAGGGCCGTGTCGCCTATGCGCGGCAGTTCTACAACGACAGCGTCCTCGGCTACAACAACCGCCTGCAGTCGTTCCCCACCCTTCTCGTCGCCCGCCTCGGCAACTTCCAGCCGCGCGAGTTCTTCGAGGCCGACGCGGCCGACCGTGCCGTGCCCAAGGTCCAGTTCTGACCCACGTATGTTCGAACAGATCCGCTCCAACAAGCGCCGCAGTGTCGCGCTCATCATCGGTTTCGTCGGCGTCGTCGTGCTCGTGGGCATGGCCGTCGGCCTCGTCATCGGCAACGGCACCTTCGGGACCCTCGTCGCCCTCGTGATCGCCGCCGTGATGGCGTTCACCTCGTACTGGAAGTCCGATTCGATCGCCCTCTCGGTGAGCCGTGCGGTGCCCGCCGACCCTGAGGTCTACAAGCGCCTCCACAACCTCGTCGAGGGGCTGTGCATCGCCAGCGGCCTTCCCAAGCCGCGGGTGTACGTGATCGAGGACCCGGCACCGAATGCCTTCGCCACTGGTCGCGACCCGAAGCACGCGGCCATCGCCGTGACCACCGGTCTGCTCGAGAAGATGAACCGTGTCGAACTCGAGGGTGTCGTGGCCCACGAGCTCTCTCACATCCGCAACTACGACATCCTCGTGAGCACGCTCGCCGTGACTCTCGTCGGTACGGTCGCGATCGTGACCGACTTCGCCGTTCGCGCCCTGTGGTGGAACGGCGGGCGTGTGCACCGCGACGGCGACCGCAACGGTGGCGGGAACCCGCTGGCGATCATCGGGTTCGTCTTCATCATCCTCGCCCCGATCGTGGCCAAGGCGATGCAGGCGGCCGTCAGCCGTCAGCGCGAGACCCTCGCCGACGTCTCGGCCTGCCAGATGACCCGGTACCCACCGGGGCTGATCTCGGCCCTCGAGAAGCTCCGTGAGGACAGCTCGGTGGTCCATGCGGCGAGCACGGCGACGGCCCACATGTGGATCGAGCAGCCGATGTCGGGTGTCACCGACGGCGGCAAGATGGGCTGGTTCCACAAGCTGTTCGCCACGCACCCGCCCCTCGAGGAGCGGATCGCGACCCTGCGCGAACTCTGATCGCGGCGGCTGCGGACACCAGCCCTCCTAGCCCTGATGGTGGCGGACGCCACTCGGTCGGGCGTGGAACTCGGCTAGGGAGAGATCGCCGGCCAGCGGTAACCTGCCGGCCATGACCGAACAGCGCACCACCGGAACCATGCGGGTCAACCGCGGCCTCGCCGAGATGCTCAAGGGCGGCGTCATCATGGACGTCGTCACGCCTGAGCAGGCCAAGGTCGCCGAGGACGCAGGTGCCTGCGCCGTCATGGCGCTCGAGCGCGTGCCGGCCGACATCCGCCGCGATGGTGGTGTGGCCCGCATGAGCGACCCCGAGATGATCGAGGGCATCAAGGCCGCCGTCAGCATCCCGGTGATGGCCAAGGCTCGCATCGGTCACTTCGTCGAGGCCCAGATCCTCCAGGCGCTCGGTGTCGACTACATCGACGAGAGCGAGGTGCTCACGCCCGCCGACGAGACGCACCACATCGACAAGTTCGCGTTCGACGTGCCGTTCGTGTGCGGCGCCACCAACCTCGGTGAGGCGCTCCGTCGCATCGGCGAGGGTGCCTGCATGATCCGCAGCAAGGGCGAGGCCGGCACCGGCAACATCGTCGAGGCCGTGCGTCACCTGCGCAGCATCCTCGGTGACATCCGCAAGATCACCCAGGCCGATTCGGCCGAGCTGTTCGAGTGGGCCAAGAAGCTCCAGGCTCCGCTGCCCCTCGTCCAGGAGATCGCCGAGACCGGCGTCCTGCAGGTGCCGCTGTTCTGCGCCGGCGGCATCGCCACCCCGGCCGACGCCGCTCTCGCCATGCAGCTCGGCGCCCAGGCCGTGTTCGTGGGTTCGGGCATCTTCAAGAGCGACGACCCGGCCCCGCGTGCCAAGGCGATCGTCGAGGCGACCACCCACTTCAACGATGCAGCGATCCTCGCGAAGGTCAGCCGTGGTCTCGGTGCGCCGATGACCGGTATCGGCATGGACGAGATCAACCAGCGCTACGCCGAGCGCGGTTGGTGATGACCCGCTTCGTGAGCCCGGAGCCCCCAGGTGGACGCGTCGAAGCCGGTCATCGGCGTCCTCGCCCTGCAGGGTGCGTTCGAGGCTCATCAGCGCGTCCTCGCTGAGCTCGGGTTCGCCACCGCTCAGGTCCGCACCCCGGCCCAGCTCGCCGCCGTCGACGCATTGGTCCTCCCCGGCGGGGAGAGCACGACCATGTCGAAACTGCTGGTCACGTCGGGCCTCTTCGACCCGATCGCCGAGCGTCTCGCCGCGGGAATGCCGGCGTTCGGCACGTGCGCGGGGATGATCCTGCTGGCGCGTGAGGTGCTCGACGGGCGTCCCGACCAGCGCTCGTTCGGTGTCGTCGACATCGCCGTGCAGCGCAACGGCTACGGGCGCCAGATCGACAGCTTCGAGACAGATCTCCCGGTCATGGGCGACGCCGTGCCGTTCCGGGCCGTGTTCATCCGTGCGCCGAAGATGGTGCGCCACGGCGCCGACGTCGAGGTCCTGGCTGCGCATGAGGGTGTCCCCGTGCTCGCTCGTCAGGGCGACGTGCTCGTGGCATCCTTCCATCCCGAACTCACCGGCGATCACCGGCTCCACCGCTACTTCGCCGAGCACTGCGTGGCGCACGCAGTCGTGCGCTGATCACCCGTCCCGTCTCTCCCGTTCCCGACACGCCAGCAGAGGTACCCGAATGTCCGGCCACTCCAAATGGGCAACCATCAAGCACAAGAAGGGCGCTGCCGACAAGGCCCGCGCCAAGGTCTTCAACAAGATCGCCCGCCAGCTCGAGGTCGCGGCGCGTGAAGGTGGCCCCGACCCGTCGTCGAACGCCTCCCTGCGTACGGTGATCCAGAAGGCCAAGGCCGCGCAGATGACCAACGACGCCATCGACCGTGCCGTCAAGCGCGGCGCGGGTCTCGGTGAGGCGACCAACTACGAGGCGATCACCTACGAGGCGTACGCGCCGGGCGGCGTGGCGATGCTGATCGACGTGCTCACCGACAACCGCAACCGTTCGAGTGCCGACGTGCGCGTCGTGTTCACCAAGGGCGGCGGCTCGATGGCCGAGCCGGGTGCCGTGGGCTGGCAGTTCAGCCGCCGCGGTGTGATCCTCGTGAAGGGGAGCGACGAGGACACGGTCATGATGGCCGCCCTCGAGGCCGGCGCCGACGACATCACCGCGGATGGTGACGGCTTCCGGGTGACCTGCGAGCCGAGCATCGTGTACGACGTGCGCGAGGCCGTGCAGGCGGCCGGACTCGAGGTCGTGTCGGCCGAGAGCACGATGGTGTCGAGCGTGACCATCGACGTCACCGACCTCGACGACGCCCGCAAGATCCTCAAGATCATGGATGCGCTCGACGACATCGACGACGTCCAGGACGTCTACGCGAACTTCGACATCTCCGACGAGCTCATGGAGCAGTTGGGCGAATGAGCCTCGGCATCGGCGACCGCGCCCCCGACTTCACCCTCCCCGCCACGGGCGGGGGAACGGTGTCGCTCTCCGAGTTCGCCGGACGTCCGGTGGTGCTCGTCTTCTACCCGGGTGATGACACCCCGGTCTGCACCAAGCAGCTCAACTCCTACAACGACGACCTTGCCCAGTTCGCCGAGCTCGACGCCCAGGTGCTGGGCATCTCGGCGCAGGGTCTCGAGAGCCACGAGCGGTTCGCCGCCAAGCACGGCTTCGGGTTCCCGCTGCTCAGCGACCCCGACAAGGCCGTCGCCGGCGCCTACGGGACCCTCGGACCGATCGGCTTCCCGCGGCGGAGCGTGTTCATCGTCGATGCCGAGGGTGTGGTCCGCTACGCCCACCGCGCCATCGCCGGCCTGACCTTCCGTCCGGTCAGCGAACTGGTCGCCGTCCTCCAGTCGCTCTGACCGACTCCGCGAGGGGACGGGTCAGGCAGGAGCTCCGACGCACGGACCGCCGCTGCACGGGTCGGTGAGTTCGCCGCTCAGCAGGAACGTGAGGGCCTGGAGGAGTACCGATGGCTCGTCCGAGC
>JBEBDM010000019.1:0-26802 GCA_041156905.1 Actinomycetota bacterium
CCGGTGCGGGGCCGTCGACGAGTTCGAGCCCGGCTTCCTCGTAGTAGTTGCGGACGTCGTGACAGGCCGCGACGGGGTTCCCGCCAGGGATGCCGGCCTCGAGCCACGGGGTGCCGGTGGCAATGGCGTGCAGCGCAGCCAGCACGTCGGGGACACCATCAGCGTCGACCGAGCGACCCACTGCGGTGAGGCCGCGTCGGGCGAGGCTCCGGTCGTACGCCTTCCGCATCCCGCGCGCCTCGTCGACCGCGGCGGGGAGCGTCGGGTCGTAGCGCGGCGGGATGGCGCACGAAACAGGGGAGTCGTCCGACTCGATCACCTCGGGGTGGTCGACGAGGACGGGACCGCTCGGCGCATCGAGCAGGGCCAGGGCGCGTGTGATGACGTCGGTCTGGAACGCCGGGTCATTCGGCTTCCCGAGCGGACGGCCGAGGGGGAACTCACAGTGCAGGGCTCTCGGTGGCGAGACCTTCTCGCACATCGGCCGGATGGAGGAGAGCACGACGGTGGCGATCCCGGCGGCTTCGAAGACATGGGCGAGCACACTCACGGTGCGCGTACAGAGAGGTCAAACGGGAGTGAGGAGGACGACATCGACTCCGTCGTCGCGGAGCGCTGCGGCCGCCCGGGGTCCGCTGTCGAGACGGATGGTGGCGACGTCATCGGGCTGGTTGCCGGCGAAGGAGACGTGCCGTGGTGCGACCGAGCCGATGATTCCCTGCGCGGCGAGTTCCTCGAGGCGGTCGATCGGATAGACGACGTTGAGGTCGAGCAGGAAGCCGGTGTGGTCGAAGTTCGGGCTCCAGTGACCCATCACGAGATCACGGCGCTCCCTGTCGATCAGCCGGAACTCGGTGTCGACGGCGGAGAACGCGCCGCCATCGGAGGGGTGGAGCGCAGCGGAGGTCACGATGGCGACGCGCGACTCGGAGAGAGGCCGGGGAGTGACCCAGGCAAGGGTGTCGAAGGTCGGGGCGGGAAGGCCCGCCGCGAACTGCCGCATCGTGTCGTCGCCGCTCATGGCGCGACCCTAGTCAGACGCGGTCGGAGTCGGGATCGTCGGAGGGTGCGGCGGAGGGGGACTCTCCCGACCACGTGAGGCCGGCCTTCGCGGCGGCGCGCTCCACTGCCTCGAGCAGGTCGTGCACCGAGCCGTGGCAGGCCTCGAGTTCGTCGGGGTCGAGGAGGATCACGACCCCGCCGTCATCGGTCTCGGCGACCACGGCCGGAGCGACGCCAGAGAGAGCCGCCCGGACCTGATCGGGTTGGTCGTCGAGGTGCACCGTGTCGAAGCGCACGTGCAGCGAGTCTCGGCACTCACGCCACTCGGCCTTGGGGGAGAACAGACCGTGGGTGATGTCGCAGAGTGCGCAGTGGCGGCGGCCGAGGCGGGCACCGATCCAGTAGGCGACCTCGCCGCGCAGGGTTCCCACGGCGTCGTAGACACCGACGAGTCGGGTGATCGCGGACATGCGGCATCTTCGCGCTGTCGGCGGCACGGCGCATCGCGGTGGTAGACAACGGCCATGGGTGAGATCCTCCGGCGTCTGCGTCCCTCCGATCTCGATGCAGCCGGTCTCGCGCTGCGCGAGGCGATCGCGGGAGGACCTCGCGCATCGGGTCCGTTCCCGCTGGTCGATCCCGACGAAGCACTCAACGGCCCGTTCGGAGTGATGCTCCACGCCCCGGCCGTGGGCGGTGCCTTGTCGTCGCTCGGTGAGGCGATCCGATTCGGGTCCTCGCTCAGCCCCCGGGTACGCGAGATCGCGATCCTCGCCGTGGGCGCGACCCGTCGATCCGCGTACGAGATCTGGGCGCACGAACGAGTCGCCGCAGCCATGGGCTTCTCGCCCGAGGAGATCGCCGCGCTCGTCGACGGCTCCTGGCGCTCTGACGACGAGATCGAGTCGGTGGTCCACGAATCCGCCGTCGTGCTCGCGGGAGGTGGCGAGCTCCCGCCCGTACTCGCCACCCGGTTGGTCACAGCCCTCGGTGAATCGGGAGCCGTCGAGCTCGTGACCCTCGTTGGCTACTACTGCACCCTGGCCATGCTCCTCCAGGCCTTCCAGATCCCCACCCCCTGACCCCCACCCCACCGATCTCGGCGCAGATCGTCCCGGATTTCGGAACTATGCGTACCGAGATCTTGGGTCGACCGGTTGGGTTATGGTGCGGCGCGTGAGCCACGCGCCCATCCCGGACGGTGTCGACCCGCGCAGCGCCGAGTTGTTGCGCCGTGCCTATTCGCTCGACAACGTCTCGGATGGTCAGGAGCTCTACAGGGAGTGGGCCGAGACGTACGACACGACGATGCTCGACGGGCTCGGGTATGTCTCACCCCGACTCGTGGTCGGTCTCGCCGCGGAGATGCGCGACCGGATCGTCGGCCCCGTGCTCGACATCGGTTGCGGGACCGGACTGCTCGGCTCGGAACTGCGTGCGGAGGGGTTCACCGACGTCGACGGGATCGACCTGTCGCCCGCGATGTTGGAGGTCGCCGCGCGTCGCGGCGCGTACAGGACCCTGCTCGAGGCCGACCTGACGGCCGTCCTCCCGATGGCCGACGCGGCCTACGGAGGTGCGGTGTGTGCCGGCACCTTCACGAGCGGCCACGTCGATGCATCCTGTCTCGACGAGATCGTGCGAGTACTGGCTCCGGGCGCGGTGCTGGTGTGCACCGTCCACCATTCCGTCTGGCACGAACTCGGCTTCGATGTGGGCTTCGAACGGTTGTCGCGCTCTGGCGCTCTCACCGAGTTGACGCGACGCGAGGTCGGCTTCTACGACAACACGTCGGCCGACGGATTCCTCTTGGCCCTGAGACGGCACTGACCCATCACGAGCCCCACGGATCTCGGTACGCATCGTCCCGGAATCCGGGACGATCTGCGCCGAGATCGGTGGGGTGGGGTGAGGTGGGGGTGGGGTCAGCGGGCGCCGAGCTCGTGCTGGAGCGCCTCGAGTTCGGCACCGCCGGCCATCAGGCGGGTGAGCTCGTCGAGGGCGATCTCCGACTTGGCGAAGTCGCCGAGCGACTTGCCGCGATTGAGCAGCAGGAAGCGGTCGCCCACGGGATAGGCGTGGTGCGGGTTGTGGGTGATGAAGATCACTCCGAGGCCACGCTCGGCCGCCGCACGGATGTACCGCAGCACGACGCCCGACTGGCGCACGCCGAGAGCCGAGGTGGGCTCGTCGAGGATGAGCACCTTGGCGCCGAAGTACACGGCGCGGGCGATGGCCACCGACTGACGCTCGCCACCCGAGAGGGTACCGACCGGCTGGTCGATGTCGCGCACGTCGATGCCCATCTTCTTCATCTCGGCCTTGGCCGTGGCCTTGGCGAACTCCTGGTCGAAGCGCCCGAGGGTGCCCGGCTCGGAGCCGAGGAAGAAGTTGCGCCACACGCTCATCAGCGGTGCCATGGCGAGGTCCTGGTACACCGTGGCGATACCCGCCGTGCGGGCGTCGCGCGGCGAGTTGAAACGCACTGGCGTGCCCTCGATGAGGTAGTCACCCTTGCTCTGCTGGTGCACACCACTGAGGATCTTGATGAACGTGCTCTTGCCCGCACCGTTGTCGCCGAGCACGCAGGTGACCTTGCCGGCCTCCACGTGCGTGCTGACGTCGTCGAGTGCGGTGACGTTCCCGAAGTACTTCGAGATTCCGACGAGTTCGAGGAGATTCATCAGCGGGCCTCCTGCGCCTTCTTGCGGACCTTCTGGTTCACGAGCACGGCCAGGAAGAGCACCGCGCCGAGGAAGATGTACTTGTTGTCGGTGTTCCAGCGAGCACCGGGGATACCGGTGGCGAGCATCGCCGAGATCATCGCACCGAACGATGCGCCGATCACCGAGCCGTAGCCACCGGTGAGGAGGCAGCCACCCACGACGGCGGCGATGATGTACTCGAACTCCTCGCCGACGCCCTGGCTCGCCGCCACCGACGTGTAGCGCAGTGCCGTCATCAGACCGACGAGGCAACCGACGAGCGACACCATCATGAACAGACCGACCTTGGTGCGGTCGACGGGCACGCCGACAGCGCGGGCGGCGTCCTTGTTGCCGCCGACGGCGAAGATCCAGTTGCCCCAGCGAGTGCGGGCGAGCACGTAGGCGGCCACCATCGTGACGCCGGCCCACCACACGATGCTCACTCGCACCGGAGCGCCCGACCACGTGAGGCGGATCGCCATGGCGAGGATCGCGATGGCCACACCGGTGAACACGATGTTGCGACCACGGCGATCGGCCTTCGACTCCGCGGCAGTGCGCTTGGTCATCATCGCCTCGATGAGCGAGTTACCGAGCACGAGGGCGGCGGCGATCGCCATCGTGGCGAGGAAGCCGGAGCGGAAGCGATCGCTGCCGGCATCATGACGAACCAGCAGGCCCGTCCAGAGGATGACGAGCGCAGCGAACGTACCGAGCAGCAACTGGGCCCGGCCCGACTCGCGACGTGCAGCGCCCTTGGCGGTGAGCAGGGCGAGGATGCCGAGTCCGCCGAGGCCGACCTGGACGGCGGAACGGAAACCCTGCTCGGTGCAGAGCTGGAGGAACGCGAGCACGGCGACGAGGCCCACGAGGCCGCCGACCACCGAGGTGGCGACGAGCATCGGCCACGCCCAGCGCGAGCGACGGGCTCCGCCGACCTGCGAGCGCATCCGGGCGAGACCGGCGCGGGCGACGGCCACGGTTCCGGCCGCTGCGGCGACCACGCCGATGGCGACCTTGATGCCGTGGGCGGGGATGCTCAGGAGCACCCGCGTCTCCTGCTTGTCGAGGAAGCGGGTGATCAGCCAGGCGAGGACGGTGGCGGCGACACCGCCAGCGAACGAACGAGTCGCGGTCGACGACCACCAAGCGCCCGAGAGCGACTTGGTTTCGTAGCGCCAGCGGGCGAGGCCCACCGTGGCGACGATCGCTCCGCCGAGGGAGACGACGGCGGCGAGCAGGTTGGCGCCGACACCGTCGGTGTTGTGGACGAGGAGGATGCCGGCCACGGTGGCGACGACGCCGATGACGAGGACGGGCAGGGCGGCGCCGTGGGCCTTCTCGCGGCGCACGAGCGACTGCTCGAGGAGGCCGACCACGACGAGTGCGGCGGCGACGAGGCCGCCGACCACGAGGATCGTGTCGCGCATGCTGAACGACTCGAGCACGTGGGTCGAGGCGAACACCTTGCGGAACGGCTCGAAGTCGCGCACCTCGTCGATGTTCTCGACGAGGACCTTGTCGACCATCCGCTTGGAGAAGACGAGGTTCGCGCCGCGCAGGACGAAGAAGGTGGCGAGTGTGACGATGAAGCTCGGTAGCCCCGTCTTGTTGACGAAGGTGCCGTTGAGCCAGCCGATCAGGGCGGCGGCCAGGAAGGCCACGGGGATGGCGAGCCACATGGTGGCGCCGTCTCCCATGAACTTCTGGGCGTAGAGGCCGACGAGGATGCCGGTCGATCCGGTCATGACACCGGCGGAGAGGTCGAACTCGCCGCCGATCATCAGCAGGGCGACTGCGACGGACATGATGCCCAACGGCGCTGCGCCGTCGAGCCACGACGCCGAGGTGGGCGCCGTCGAGAACTTCTCGCTGGTCGCCCAGAAGAGCGCCCAGACCATGATGGTGCCGATGAGGGCGCCGATCTCGGGTGAGATCAGCATGCGCTGCATGGGCCCGCGGAACGAGATCCGTTCGTCGCGCGAAGCGCCCCCTTGGACGGTGGCGTTGTCCGCCATCCGAGTCCCCCCTTGTGAATGAATGAGATCAATGGGTGACGACTGCGGGCCGGGGATTTCTCCCCGGCCCGCCAGCGTCGCGTTCCCGTCGTCAGGACGACGGGTCAGTTGCTGTGATCAGCGGGTACCGCCGGCGACGAGCGTCTTCACGTTGGCGACGTTGTCGGCCGTGACGAAGCCCGGGCCGGTGTACACCGGCAGACCGCCGCCAACGGTGTTGGCGTTGGTGGCGTTGAGGTACAGGAAGACCACCGAGAGGTAGCCCTGGAGGTACTGCTGCTGGTCGATCGTGAAGGCGATCTCACCGGCCTCGATGGCGTCGAGCAGGTCGGTCGAGAGGTCGACCGCACCGATCATGACCTCACGGCCGAGCTCCTTGGCCGCAGCGTTCGCCAGGACGGCACCGATGGGGCCGGTGGCGAAGATCGCGTCGATCGCCGGGTCGGCGTCGAGGGCGGCCTTGATCTCGCTCTGCGAGGTGGTCGGGTCAGCGTCGCCCGAGGTGTTGATCTTCACGACCTCGCCACCGAGGGTGTCGGCGGCACCGTCGCAGCGGGCCTCGAGGCCCACGTTCGACTGCTCCTGCATGACGCAGAGGACCTTGACCTTGCCGGCAGCGGCGAACTTCTCGCCCGCGCCCTGACCAGCGACGAACTCGTCCTGGCCGACGTGGGTGATGGCGCCGAGGCCCTTGAACAGGTCGGAACCCGAGTTCATGGTGATGACCGGGATGCCGGCGGCGACAGCGGCCTTGACCGAGGCCTCGAGGGCGCCCGGATCGGCGAGCGAGACGGCGATGCCGTCGACACCCGCGGCAACCGCGTCGTCGATCATCTTGGCCTGGGCGGCACCGTCGTTGTTGCCACCCTGGTACTGCACGGTGATGCCGAGATCGGCACCGGCCGCCTCAGCGCCCTTCTGGGCGACCGACCAGAACACGCCACCGTCGCCGTGGGTGATGACGGCGATGGTCACGTCTTCGCCCTCGGTCACTTCGACGCTGTCGGTGGCAGCGGTGGTGCTGCCGGTCTCATCACTGCTGTCGCTGCAGGCCGTCGCGAGCAGCGCGAAGGCTGCGAGCGGGGCGAGCACGAAACGGCTCTTCTTCATTTGTTTCCCCTCTGGGTTGTGGACAGGTGCCGGAATCCCGGCGGTTTCGCTGGAGCGGTTCACGCTGCCAGAGACTTCAGGTACTCGATGCTCTGACGAACACCGAGGACCGGACCCTCGCCGAGCGGCGGCTCGCCGTCGGTGAGAGCAACATCTTGTTCGAGGACGTACCACCCCGGATAGCCCCGGGTCTCGAGTGCCGCGATCGTAGCCGCAATCGGGACGTCGCCGTTCCCGGCAGCCGGGAACAATCCGGCCTGGGTGGCGGTCATCAGGGTCAGTTCGCCGGCCCGCATCCGGCCAGCGACGGCCATGTCGACGTCCTTGATGTGCACCAGACCGACGCGATCGGAGTGCTTTTCGGCGATTTCGACCGGATTCGCCCCACCGATGTAGAGGTGACCGGTGTCGAGGGTGAACTTGACGGGCGAGTTGTCGAGGAAACGCTGGAACTCCTCGTCGAGCTCGAGAAGAGTGTTGACGTGGGGGTGGACGACCTGCACGAGCCCGTGCTCGGCGGCGATCTCGTCGACGATCAGGAGGTTCTCGAACACCGTGGCCCACTCAGCCGACGAGATCTCGAGGTGCTCCCACGACTCATGGCTCGAGACGAGGGCGGACACGAAGTGCTGGCCACCACCGGCGACCAGCGTCTCGGCGGCGCTGCGGGCCTCAGCGACGAGCTGGTCGGCCTTGTCGGCACGGTGCATGATCAGCGGCACGAAGCCACCGATCATCCGCATGCCGTACTCGTCGAGCATCGTGCGGAGCGCGGTCGGCTCGGTGGGCAGCCAGCCGAGGGCGCCGAGTTCGGTGGCGGTGATGCCGAGTTCGCGCATCTCGCCGAGGACGCGACGCGGATCGAGCTGCATGCCCCAGCCAGGGGCCTCGCAGATTCCCCACGAGATCGGTGCGGCGGCGATTCGGTCGAGCATTCCTTGTCCTTGACGTCGGGTCGGGGGAGACAGGTCGGGCGGCAGGTGAACAGCGGGTGACTGCCGTCACGCGTCCGTATGTTTACTCGTCAAACAAATCGTCGTCAAGGCGTATGTCCTGACATTTCGTCTCTGGTCAGTTCCGCCTAGCCCGCCCGGCCCGACCAGCCCGGTCAGCGGGTCGGGACGACGGTCGGGTCGAGGAAGACCCGCTCGGCCGCCAGGATCGTGCCCCCGAGGGCGCCGGCGGTGAAGCCCAGCGTGGTGAGTTCGACCGTGCACCGGCGGAAGGCATCGGTCAGCGAGTGCGCCTCCATCGTCCGGCGAGCCTCGGGCATGACCCATTCGGCGATCTGCGGGAGGAAGCCACCGAGCACGATGACCTCGGGGTTGAAGGCGTCGACGACGTTGGCGAGTCCGATGCCGAGCCAGTGGCCGTACTTCTGGAGCCCCTTGAGGGCGAGCGGGTGCTGGGCGCGGGCCCGGGCGATGACGGGAGCGACCTTTGCCTCGGGGCTGAGTCGGCGGTCGCGCATCAGGCCGGGCGCGAGGTCGGGCACCGCGTCCACGAGCAGTGCGCGCAGGCCGATCGTCGTCTCCCAACAACCCTTGCTCCCACACGCGCACGGCGAACCCTTCGGCTGCACCGTCATGTGGCCCACCTCACCGGCCGACCCGGAGACACCGCGGAACAACTCACCGTCGACCACCACGCCGGCACCGACACCGTTGACCGCGAGCAGGTACACGAGGTGTGCCGAGCCGGCCGACGCACCCATGCGGTATTCGGCGATGGCGGCGAGGTTCGCCTCGTTGTCGAACCACACGGGAATCTCGCTGCCGAACTCGGCGGTGAGTCGCGGGCCGAGGGGCGCATCGGTCCATCCGAGGTTGGGGGCGCGGCGCACGATGCCCGCGGCCACGTCGACGATGCCCGGGATCGCGACAGTGAGCCCGGCGACTCGCATCCCGGCAGCCTCGGCGGCATCGACCGCTTGGCGCGTCTCGCGGGCGATGACGGGGAACAGGTCGGGGAAGGCGGTGGAGGTCTTGGTGATCGGCTTCCGACGCTGGTGGACGATCCGGCCCGACAGGTCGCTGACGAGCACCGACACGAATCCGACGTCGAGTTCGACACCAATGGTCGCCACCGACGCCCCGTCGAGGCGGACGAGCGTCGCGGGCCGGCCCACTCGCTGGTCCTCCTCGGGACCCGCCTCGTCGACCAGGCCACGCTCGATCAGGTCGGCGACGAGGCTCGAGACGGTGGCTCTCGTGAGACCGGTGACGGCAGCGATCCCAGCCCGGCTGCGTGGCCCGTCGGTGGCGAGGAGACGGAGCACGAGCGACAGGTTGTGACGACGCACGTGCAGGTGCTCGACGGGTCGCGTCATCCGGCTCACGGGTCGGGAGGGTAGCGACCGGGGAGACGGCTTCGTGAGTACGTTGGCGCGCATGTCGTCCGTCAGTGCTCGCCGCGTCGCAGCCGGTGTCGTCGGGTTGGCGTGCGTGATCGGGGCCGTGCTGATCGTGTGGGGCAGGTCCGAGGACGGTCCGTCGGATTCGAGTGTCGCCCTGCGTTCGTCGGTGCGGGTGACCGCGTTCGGATGCTCGCGAGTGGGGCGCATCGGGGTGGGCGCAGCGGTCGGTGACGGACTCGTCGCGACGGTCGCACACGTCGTCGCGGGCTCGACGGAGATCACCGTGATGACGCCGGACGGGGAAGAGGTGCCGGCTGCCGTGGTCGCGATCGACCGTGAGCGCGATCTGGCCGTTCTCGACGTCGACCTCGCGCTACCGGTCCTCGAACTCGGAACGCCGGTGGCACGATCCGGGGGCAGCTACGTGGTGTGGCGTGAGGATGCGGCCGTGGTCGTCGACGCCGAACTCACCCGGCTCGTGTCGTTGACGGCGCCCACGATCGACCACGACGAGACGGCGGTGCGCAAGGGGATCCAGATCGCTGCAGAGGTGGTGAGCGGCGACTCGGGGAGCATCGTGGTGAGTGGTGGTCGTGCTGTGGCGATGGTGTTCGCGCGCAGTACTCAGTCGGCCGATCGTGGGTGGGCCACGGATGTCGCCGAACTGTCCCCGCTGCTGGCGTCGCTCGACGGCGTCGCGAAACCCGCTCCGGTCGATGTCGGTGCCTGTACCTGAGACGCGTGCGGGCGCAACCTTTCGCCCCCACCCGTAGGCTCGATGCATGACATCCCCCGCCATCGTCGCCGAGGGGCTCGTGAAGAGCTTCGGCGACGTCCACGCCCTGCGCGGCGTCTCCTTCGAGGTCGGCACCGGAACCGTGCTGGGCCTGCTCGGCCCGAACGGTGCCGGCAAGACCACCGCTGTCCGCGTGCTCACCACCATCCTCGTGCCCGACGAGGGTCGGGCCATGGTCGCCGGTCACGACGTCGTCGCCTCGCCGCAGAGCGTGCGCCGCAGCATCGGTCTCGCCGGCCAGTACGCAGCCGTCGACGAGAACCTCACCGGTCGCGAGAACCTGGTCCTCATCGGTCGCCTCAACCATATGTCGACGGTCTCGTCGCGTCAGCGGGCGGTCGAGTTGCTCGACCAGTTCCATCTCTCCGACGCTGCCGGCCGTCCGGTGCGCACGTACTCCGGCGGCATGCGTCGTCGTCTCGACCTCGCTGCTGCTCTCGTGACGCACCCGCCCGTGCTCCTCCTCGACGAGCCGACGACGGGCCTCGACCCGGCCAGTCGCCAGGACCTGTGGGACGTCATCAGTTCGCTCGTCGCCGACGGCACCACCGTGCTGCTGACGACCCAGTACCTCGAGGAGGCCGATCGCCTCGCCGATCGCATCGTGGTGATCGACCACGGGACGGTCGCTGCCGAGGGCACGTCGACCGAACTGAAGGCGCGGATCGGTGGACTCAGCGCGGTGCTGAGCCTCGCTGATGCAGCGACGGCCGCCCGGGTCATCGCCTCGCTCACCGACCTCCATGCCGTCGTCGGGAGTGACGACGCGACCGTGATCGTTCCGGCCCGCCATGGTGCGGCGACGGTGCGCGACGTCCTCAACCGGGTCGATGCACAGGGCATCGAGATCGTGCGACTCGACATGCACGAACCCACACTCGACGAGGTCTTCCTGAGCCTCACGGGGAGCCGGTCATGAGTGCCACCGACAAGGGCTCGGGCTTCGCCTGGGCGATCCGCGACACGATCGCGATGATGGGCCGCAACCTCACGGCGATGCGGCGTGTGCCGCAGGTGCTCGTGTTCTCGCTCATCCAGCCGGTGATCTTCGTGCTGATGTTCCGCTACGTGTTCGGCGGGGCGATCAAGGTCCCGGGTCGCGACTACGTCGACTACCTGATGCCCGGCATCTTCGTGCAGACGATGACCTTCGGTGCGATCAACACCGCCATCGGCTTGGCCGACGACAAGGGCAAGGGGCTGCTCGAGCGGCTGCAGTCGCTTCCGATGTCGCGCTACGCCGTGCTCAGTGGTCGCGTGTTGGCCGACTCGATCCGCAACCTCGTGATCGTCGTGTTGATGATGGTCATCGGCTTCCTCGTCGGGTTCGACACACACACCAACGTGCTGATGGTCGTGTCGGGTGTGCTCGTGATGGTCGGCTTCGGCTTCGCCCTCTCGTGGCTGTTCGCCCTTATCGGTCTCTCGGTGACCAACGGCGAGGCTGCCCAGGCGGCGGGCTTCCCGATCCTCGCCCCGCTCACGTTCGCGTCGAACCTGTTCGTCGATCCGTCGACGATGCCGGGCTGGCTGCAGGGGTGGGCACGGAACCAACCGGTGAGCGTCACCGCTGATGCCGTGCGTGCATGCATGCTCGGCGGACCGACGGCGTCGAAGGTGATCCCGGCGCTCCTGTGGAGCATCGGATTCGGTGTCGTTCTCGGGCCGCTCGCGGTCCGTCGCTACCGCCGGAGCTGATCACGGCTCCGTGCCCCGTCAGCGCGGGCACGGACGTTCACACCGCTGGCTCGAGCCAATGCGCCATGAAGCGCTCGCACCACTCGTGGATCGAGCGCTCGTGGCGCTCCGCGTCGGCGACCTGCTGGTCGAGGAGGTGCACCCCGGGTCGCCCGTGCAGGTACGAGTTGCCGGCATACCAGTTCGGGATCATGTCCTCGCGTGCATCGGGATGGAACTGGAGCCCGTAGGCGCGTTCTCCGATCCGGAACGCCTGCACCTCGAAGTGCTCGCTCGACGCGAGCAACTCGGCGCCGGGTGGGACGGTGAGGCACGCGGCGTAGTGCGACTGGAACACGTGGTCGAGTCCGGCGAACAGTTCGCGGCCGGCCTCGGTGGGGATGATCGGGTAGAAGCCGAACTCGGCGATCCCGTCGGGGCGACCGGCGTTCCCGCATCCGACCGCCTCGGCGAGTGCCTGGGCACCGAAGCAGATCCCGAGGTACGGCGTGCGTGTCTCGAGGGCGCTCGAGGCGAGGCGGATCTCTGCGGCGACGTCGGGCCGCGTGTCGGCCTCGTGGGTGCTCACGGTGTTACCGCCGATGATGATCGCATCGACCTCCGACGCCGAGGCTGGCAATGCGTCACCCTCGGGTGGGCATCGGAACTCGACCGTGTGGCCCTGCGACCGCAGGATGTCGGCGAGGCGCGACTCGGTCCATTCCCGGACGTGCTGGAGATAGAGGACGTGGGCCATCACGGCTCACGGTATTCCGTCGACGGACTACCGTGTCGGCTCGTCGTCCTCGGGAGCGACGACAGGGGGGAATGTCATGAAGGTCGGGTTCATCGGTCTTGGCAACATGGGCGGTGCGGCTGCGCGCAACCTGATGCGCGCGGGCTTCGAGGTGTGGGTGCACGACATCCGTCGCGAGGCAGGCACCTCGCTGGAGGAGGCCGGGGCCCACTGGTCGGACTCGCCGCGCGAGATGATCGACGCGGTCGACTGTGTGTTGTCGATGGTGTTCGGGCCGGCGCAGATCGAACAGGTCGTGCGCGGTCCGGGCGGCCTGCTCGAGGGCGACTGCCAGGGCAAGGCGTGGATCGACCTGACGACGAGCACGCCAGCCCTGATGCGGGCCCTCGCCGACGAGTTCCGCGCTGCGGGTGGTCGTCCGGTCGACTCGCCGGTGACGGGCTCGATCGACTCGTGCATCCGAGGCGACATGATCCTCTTCGTCGGTGGTGACGATGCCGACGTCGCTCACGTCCGGTCGGTGCTCGATGCGGTCGGTGTCGTGCGCCGTGTCGGTGGATACGGCAACGGCTACGTGGCCAAGCTCGTCAACAACCAGCTGTGGTTCGTCCACGCGGCAGCGATCGGCGAGGCGATGGTGGCCGCCAAGTTGGCCGGGCTCGAACCCGACGTGTGGTGGGAGGCGATGAAGGGTGGTGCCGCCGACAGTTTCGTGATGCAGCACGACGTGCCCTCGATCTTCGCCGGCCACTACGACCCGTCGTTCCGTCTGGCGCTGTGCCTCAAGGACCTCGGCCTCGTCGACCAACTCCTCACCGAGGTCGGCAGCCGTGCGGAACTGACCCAGGCGACCCACGCCCGCTTCCGCGAGGCGGCCGAGCGGTACGGCGATGGTGCGGGCGAGATGACCGTGTGCAAGGTCCTCGAGGACGACGCCGGGGTCGAGCTCCGGGTCGCCGGCGACTGGACGGCTCCGTGGGAGGTCCGCCACCCCGGCGATGCCTGAGCGTCGTTCGGCGTTGAGCAATGGCACGGTGCCCCTCGCCCGACGTCACTCGACGGGACACGCCTCGAACGGTGAACGGGGTGTGTGCGGCACGCGGTACAGCGTGTAGGTCGTGTTGTGCCACACGCGCTCGAGGCCATACTGCGCGGCCTCTTCCTCGTGGATCGCGGGCTCGTTGTAGTCGACGTCGTCGTTGTCGAGCACGAGCCAGTCGGCGCGCTGCAACAGCCACGGGATCGACCCGCCCTGAACGGCGCGCCGACCCGTGTAGAGGTTCATCGAACGGGCCTGCGAGAACATCACGATGTCGTCTCCGCGCGTGCAGCGGAGAACGGCCTCGAACATCGCCTGTGAATCGGGTGACTCCGGCCCGCGGAGGACGTAGTCGTACGCGCGGTGGTACTCCACGGCCCGCCCGAGGTCGGCGAGGTTCACCGAGAGCGGGAGCAGCAGCACGGCCGTGGCGACGGCCCCTCCGAGGGAGCGTCGGAGGGGTCGGGGAGAGGTTGTCGGTGTCGCGTCCCACGCCGTGAACGCCTGGACGGCGAAGAACACCATCACGACGAGGGTCGTGTACAGGTAGCGGAACTCGTGGAACGGCTGGGTGCCCACTGCGTACGCCGTCAGGACGACGAACACGAGGAGGTGCAGGTCGCGGGTCCGGTGCCGGTAGAGGCTGACGATCGCCCCGACGACGGCGAGCCCGACGAAGACGAGCACGAGTGCAGAACCGAGCTGCTCGCTCCCGAAGGCGACGATCGGCTTGTTGCCGAACTGCTTGAGCCCGAAGGCCTCGGCGATGACCCCCTTGTACCAGCGGGCGTTCTCGCCGAGCATTCCGCGGCCACCGGTGGCAGGTCGGTCGACGACGAGGGTCGACGGCAGCATCGCCTGGAGGGCGAGCACGGCTCCGGCGGCGACGAGGTATGGCAGCACGACGAGGCGATACGGGATGGCGCGCCAACCCTGCTCGCGGATGTCGGTGCGGCGTCGCCAGACCTCGACAAGGTGCAGCGACAGCAGTGCCGGTGCGAGAGCGATGGTCTCGTGTCGGATCGAGAAACACCACGCCATCAACAGGCCCATGACGACGAGACGGCGACGGTTGGCGGTGTCGAGGAGACCGTGTGTGCGCGTGCGCTCCATCCAGACGAAGGCGAGCAGCACGAAGGCGAGCGACGGGATGTCGGAGGTGACGGACTCGGCCCACTTCCAGAACGTCGGCGACGAGGCGAGGAATGTGGTCGCCGCTGTCGCGACCACGACACCCGATCGGCGGCGGAGGAGGTGGTGGAAGGCGACGAGGACCCCGCAGTAGCAGGCGACGATGACGGCCTTCAGGGCGAACCAGTTCAGCCCGAACAGCGCGTAGACCGGAGCGAGCAGGATCGGGAAACCCCACGGGTAGACGACCGGCGTCCACGTGTGCGAGACAGAGTTGTCGAGGGCGAAGCGCGTGTCGGAGATGAGCCGTCCGATGTCGCCCTTCACGAGGGCCTTGGCCTGGTGGACGTAGAGCGAGAAGTCGTCCCCCCAGCCATGGCCCGTCTCCTGGAGGGAGGTGAGCGTGGCGACCGTCAGCAGGACGATCATCACGAGGGGAACGTGCCGCCAGGCGTCGCCGCCGGAGGGCGCGTCGACCGCGGTGTCCTCGGTCGCGACCTCACCCGTCGTGAGGTCGCCGGATTCCGCCCGACGCAGTGCGTCGGCTCCCGAGTCTGGCCCGTCGTCCTCGTTCGTCACGGCCCTGAAGGTACCCCATGTCGCTAGCGTGCGGAGCGTGTCACTGTCTCTCTCGGTCCTCGATCTCTCGGTGCTGTCCGAGGGTCGTTCGTCGTCCGACGCATTGGCTGCCACAACGGTCCTCGCACAGACAGCCGACCGTCTCGGTTGCAGCCGCTTCTGGGTGGCCGAGCACCACAACATGCCGAGCGTGGCGTGCACTGCCCCGCCCGTGCTGATCGCCCATCTCGCGGCGAGCACGTCGCGTATCCGTGTGGGTTCGGGCGGGGTCATGCTCCCCAACCACGCGCCGCTCGCGGTGGCCGAGCAGTTCGCGATGCTCGAGGCGCTGCATCCCGGCCGGATCGATCTCGGCGTCGGCCGTGCGCCGGGCACCGACGGCTCGACGGCCCGCGCTCTCCGGCGTGGAACGGTGGGCGACGTCGATGACTTCCCCAACGACCTCGTCGACGTGATGGGCCTGCTCGGCGACGTGCGCACCGGTGACGGACTGTGGCGTTCGTTCCGGGCGACACCTCTTGCGACGAGTTCGCCCGACGTGTTCCTCCTCGGTTCGTCCGACTACGGCGCCCGGCTCGCGGCTCATCTCGGGCTGCCGTACTCGTACGCGCACCACTTCGACATGGCCGGTGGCGACAACCGCTTCACGATCAACGTCGCTGCTCTCTACCGACAGCAGTTCCGTCCGTCGGAGCGGTGGCCCGAACCGCACTTCATCCTGACCGCGACGGCGCTCGCCGCCGACACGGCCGAGGAGGCCGAGTGGCACGCGTTGCCGGGTCGCATCACCGCCCTCGGCCGTCGGACGGGTCGGTTCACGCCACTCCCGAGTCCGGAGGACGCGGCACGGCATCCCGAGGTCGAGTCGGCGCGGGCATTGCCGACGGGTCGGCTCGTCGGTGACGCCGCCACGGTGTGGGCGGGGCTCGAGGAACTCGCCGCGCTCACTTCCGCCGACGAGGTGATGGTGACGAGCGTGGCCTACGACACAGCGGCCCGTGTGCGGAGCATCGAGGTGCTCGCCGAGCGTGCCGGACTGGTGACCGCCGCCTGAACAGGCGACCCGCGGAAGTGGCTAGCGTCCGGTCATGCCGAGACTCAGCGAAGTACGCAAGGACGATGCCCACCCGTTCGCCCAGCGGATGTACGAGTACCTGTTCGGCGACCGCGACCCGGTCGACGAACCCGGGACGGCGAGCGGGACGCCGGGTGACTGGTGGACGGTGTTCGCACTCGTCCCCGACGCCTTCGACCACACGACGGCCGGCTTCCAGTTCTATCGATCGGAGAAGCGCACCCTCCCGGTTCGCCTGCGCGAACTCGGTCAGACGAGGGCCGGGTGGACCGTGGGCAGCCGCTTCGTGTTCAGCCAGCACTGCAAGGCGATGCGCGACGCCGGGTTCACCGACGAGCAGGTGGCGGCCCTTCCGTCGTGGAGCGTGCACGACCTGTGGGAGCCGGCCGAGCGCGCCGTGCTCGCCTACACCGACTGCCTCACCCTCCAGCAGGGTCGCGTGCCCGACGGCGTGTTCGACGAACTCAAGAAGCACCTGACCGACGTCCAGATCCTCGAGTTCACCTACATCACGTGCACCTACGCGATGCACGCCGTGATGAGCCGCGCCCTGCAGCTCGAGTACGACAACGTCCCCGATCCCGTGCAGGAACTCCCCGACCTCGACGGTCGCTTCGCCGGCCTCGAGACCCAGCACCAACGCCCGTCCTGACCAACCCCACCGATCTCGGCGCAGATCGTCCCGGATTCCGGGACTATGCGTACCGAGATCGTGGGAGGTCAGGGGGAAACGGTGTCGGCCTCGCTCGGGAGCGGCGGGTCGCCGGCGCCCTGCACCGACTGATCGACGTCGATGCAGTTGCCGGTGAGCAGACCAGCGCCGTCGGAGAGGCAGAAGACGATCGCGTTCGCGACCTCCCACGGCTTCACGAGACGGCCCATCGGACGCTTCGGTTCGGCGAGCTCGAGCCAGTTCTCCGGCGAGCCGTCCTGCTCGACCTGGGTGTGGTGCTCGCTCTCGGTGTCCATCCAACCGGGGTTGACCTGGTTGACGCGGATGCCGTGACGCATGAGACCGAAGGCGAGGTTCTTGGTCATGATCGAGAGCGCACCCTTCGACATGCAGTACGAGGTGAGCTTGGTCTGGCCACCGTGTCCGCTCGTGCTGCCGACGCTGACGATGCTGCCGCCGTGTCCGTGCTCGACCATCACGCGGGCGACGGCCTGGATGAGGAAGTAGGGCGCCTTCACGTTGACGTCGAACTGCGAGTCGAAGTGCTCGGGCGTGTCGGTGAAGAGAGTGGCACGGGTGGTGGTGGCGGCGACGTTGACGAGACCGTGGACCGTCCCGAAGCGGGCGACCGTCGCGTCGACCACGCCCTGGAGCGAAGCGATGTCGCGGACGTCGGCCTTCACGAAGATGCTCGGCGTGCCGGCGGCCGTGAGTTCTGCAGCGAGTGCCTCACCACGGTCGGCCGAGCGTCCGGCGAGCACGAGGCCTGTGCTCGTGCCGGTGGCGTGGAGCGCACGCGCCGTCGCTTCGCCGAGCCCCTGAGTGCCGCCGCTGATGATGGTGACCGACATGTGTGTGCTTCCTCTGTGAAGTCGTGAGTGGTGACGTGGCTGTGGCGACTCAGACGAGCCGCTGCGACTGCTTGCCGGCGACCATCGCGGCCTTGGCGGCCCGGACGGTGTCGTAGTCGCTCGTCTCGGGGACGCCGACCTCCCAGAACGTGCCGCCCTCGGTCCAGTCGCTCGGGCTCGTGCGCATCGCAATGACGTACGTGCGCTCGCTGGCGCGTGCACGCTCGATCGCGGCCTCGAGCTCGGCGATGGTCGAGACGTTCTCGGTGGCGCAGCCCATGCTCGCGGCGTGTGCGGCGAAGTCGACGTACACGAGTTCCTTGTGGTTCGTGTCGGCGAGGAGGTTGTTGTAGCCGCGACCGCCCTGGTTGACCTGCAGGCGGTGGATCACGGCGAAGCCGCCGTTGTCGCAAACGATGACGATCAGCTTGTGACCGCTGAGAACCGACGAGTACAGGTCGGAGTTCATCATCATGTACGAACCGTCGCCGACGAAGACGATGACCTCGCGCTCGGGCATGGCCATCTTCGCCCCCCACGCGCCGGAGATCTCGTAGCCCATGCACGAGAAGCCGTACTCGCAGTCGAAGCTGTCGAGGCCCTTGGCCCGCCAGCCGTTGTTGAGCTCACCGGGGAAACCGCCAGCGGCGGTGAGGGCGTAGTCGGAGGGGAGGGCCGTGCGGTCGACGGCGCCCACGACCTGTGCGTAGGTGGGCAGCCCGCCCTCGCTCGGTGCGGCGATCTTGTCGATGTAGGCGTGGTAGCCCTCGGTCTCGCGAGCGGCACGCTCGACCCACTCGTCGGGACCGGCCCAGCCGGTGAGGAGCGGGGTGAGTTCGCGCAACGCCTCACGGGCGTCGGCCACGACGGGCAGGCTGCGGTGCTTGCGGGCGTCGAAGCCGGCGGCGTTGACACCGACGAACTGCGCACTCGGCGAGAACGCGGTCCACGAACCAGTGGTGAAGTCCTGGAGACGCGTGCCCACGGCGATCACCACGTCGGCCTCGGCAGCGAGCGCGTTGGCCGAGGTGCAGCCAGTGACGCCGACCGGACCCGCGTTGAGCGGATGGCTGGCGAGCAACGAGGCCTTGCCGGCCACCGTCTCGACGACCGGGACGTGGTGTGCCTCGGCGAAGGCCTGTAGCTCGGCCTCGGCGCCCGAGTAGTGCACGCCGCCACCGCAGATGATCAGCGGTCGCCGAGCACCACGGATCGCCTCGGCAGCGCGCTGGAGCTGTGCGACATCGGCACGCGGACGCGGCGCCGAGTGCATCGTCACCGCGAAGAACTCGTCGGGGAAGTCGAACGCCTCCGCCTGGACGTCCTGAGGGAGGCAGATCGTGGCAGGCCCGCGCGTCGCCGGGTCGAGCATGGTGGCCACGGCGTGCGGGAGCGACGAGATGATCTGCTGCGGGCGCGTGATGCGGTCCCAGTAGCGGCTCACCGGTTTGAAGGCGTCGTTCACCGTGAGCCCCGGATCGCCGTAGTGCTCGACCTGCTGCAGCACAGGGTCGGGAACGCGACTCTGGAACGTGTCGCCCGCGAGCAACAACAGCGGGAGTCGGTTGGAGTGCGCGACACCCGCCGCCGTCACCATGTTCAGGGCGCCCGGTCCGATCGACGAGGTGGCCACCATGATCTGCCGACCACGAGTCGCCTTCGCGAACCCGACGGCAGCCAGCGCCATGCCCTGCTCGTTCTGGCCGCGCCACACCGGCAGCGCCTCACGCTCCTGCTCGAGGGCGTGACCGAGCGAAGTCACGTTGCCGTGCCCGAAGATCCCGTACACGCCGGGGAACAGCGGCACGTCGGCGCCGTTGGCATCGGTGGTGCGCTGGGCGATCAGGTACTTCACGATGGCCTGTGCGGTGGTGAGCCTCATGTCGGTCTCCGTTCGGGTGTGTGGTCGTGATGTGGTGCGAAGGCTCGGAGGTCAATCCTGGCGGAGGGAGACGACGTTCTCCCACGCACCCGACTGCCACGAGCGGAGCACGGCGTCCTGGACGTTGATGACCTCGAGCGCCTCGGTGAAGCCCACCGAGTGCGTGCGGCCGAGTGCGACCGACGTGAGGAACTCGTGGTCCTCGATGCACACGAGCTCCTCGAAGCCGATGCCGTTGGCGGAGCCGGGCACGAACGCGCCGTGGTGCGGGAAGGCGTCGCCACCGTTCACGTGCACGTAGCCGTTGTGGAGCACGCCGGCCGGCTTCGAGTCGTCCTTGAGGAACACGTGCATCGTGTTCATCTGCTCGAAGTTCCAGCGGATGCTGCCCTTGGTACCGAACACCTCGAAGGAGTTCTGGCTCTCCGGGCCCACCATCGAACGACAGGCCTCGAAGGTTCCGCGGGCACCGTGCTCGAAGGTGCACATCATGCCGATGTAGTCCTCGTTGGTGACCTCGCCCGTCGGGTCGCCCGGCTTGCCGCGGTCGTAGTGGGTGCCCTCGCCGGTGGGCAGGGGACGCTGCTTGATGTAGGTCTCGCCCGTCCCGACGACCTTCGTGATCCGGCCGGCCGTGCCACCGATCAGGTAGTGGGCGAGGTCGACGGCGTGCGAGAGGATGTCGGTGCTCACACCGTGGCCCGCCTCGTCGACGAGGAAGCGCCACGAGAGCAGGCCCATCGGGTCGCTGGCGTAGGTGCTGAAGAAGCGACCCTCGTAGTGCATGATCGTGCCGAGGTGGCCGCCATCGATGAGCGACTTGGCGTACTGCACGAGCGGCGCCCAGCGGTAGTTGTACCCGACCCCGGTGATGACCCCGGCCCGACGTGCGGCCTGCTCGGCGGCGACGGTCTGCGCGGGGGTACCGCCAACGGGCTTCTCGCAGAAGACGTGCTTGCCGTTCGCGGCAGCGGCCTCGACGATCTCGACGTGGAGCATGTTCGGAGCGGTGACGAAGACGACGTCGACGTCGGGGTGGGTGACCACCTCGTGCCAGTCGGCCGTCGCCTCGCGGAAGCCGAAGTCGTTGACCGCAGCCACACGACGCGACTCGAGCACGTCGCTCACCACGACCATGTCGGGCTGGTACTCACGCTTCGGGAAGTGGGCGGGGGCGCGACGGCAGCCACGGCTGTGCGACTGGCCCATCCAGCCGAAGCCGACGACGCCGATTCCGAGACGACGAGTCATGGTGTTCTCTCCTGTGTGCGGTTGTGGTGAGTGGATCTGGGGACGGATGTGGGTGATGACGGTCAGCGGGGCCGGACGATGCGGGCAGCGCGAGCGATCGCGCCCTCGACATCGCCGTCGGCGGGGAACAGCAACGAACGTCCGACGACGAGGCCGCGCACGTTGGGAACTTCCATCGCCCGCTCCCACGAAGCGTAGGTCGCCTCCGGGTCGGGCCCGGGCGTCCCACCGAGGATGAGCGCCGGCAGCGTGGTGCACGAGAGCATCCGCTCGGGGTTCGAGCTCGCCGGCACCTTGAGCCAGGTGGCCGTGCTGGTGGAGCCGAGGCCGCTGCCGATCGCGACGGCCCGCAGGAGGGCGTCCTCGTCGGCGAGCAGCTTCGCCGCCCCGGTGATGGGGTCGTGGTGGTACGGCAACGGCTCGACCATGATCGGCAGGCCGTGCGCCGCGCACTCGTCGACGGCGCGGGCACAGGCCTCGAGCGTGGGTGCGGTGCCATGGTCGTCATCGGCGATGCGCAGGAGCACCTTGCCGCCGTCGAGACCGTTGGCGGCGAGGCTCGCGCCGCTGTAAGCGGTCATGCGATCGTCGAGTTCCCACTGGGCGCCGATGATTCCGCCGCGGTTCATCGTGCCGAACACGAGTCGGTTGTCGAGCACGTCGAGTGCGGCGAGGTCCTCCGCGACGTCGGCGCTCACCAGTACACCGTCAACCTCAGGGTTGGCGAGGGCGACGAGGAGCGCCTCCAGCACCCGGCGACGGTCGGCCATCGCGAACGCGTCGCCGGGAACGCCGAGAGCGCCGCGCGCCATGTGATCGGCGGCGACGATGAACAGGCGGCCGTCGCGCAGCAGGGGACGGCGGCGACGGTTGCGCAGGGTCTCCAGCGGCAGCGTGGGCTGCTCGGCGCGCGTCGCGATCAGCGCGCGCCAGCGGTCGTCATCCAAGTACTGCATCGATCTCCTCGAGATAGGGCATGTCATCGGCGCACATCAGGCGCGCGGCGACGAGAGCGCCAGCGATGTTGCCGGCGCGGGCGCAGCGGGGGAGGTCCCAGCCGGAGAGCAGGCCGTGACAGAAGGCGCCACCGAATGCGTCGCCGGCACCGAGGCCGCACACGACATCGACCGGGTAGGGGGCGATCTGCTCGCGCACTCCATCGGCAGTGGCGACGAGCACACCGTCGCCGCCCATCTTCACGACGGCGGCCTCGAGGCCGAGTGCGAGGAGCGCATCGGCGGCGCGGTGCGGATCGCTCTCACCGACGGCGATCTGGCACTCGGTGCGGTTGCCGATCGCCATCGTCACGTGGGGGAGCACCTGGGCGAGTTCGGCCGTGGCGTCGGCGGGGTCGCGCCAGAACTGCGCACGCCAGTCGAGGTCGAGGATCGTGTGGGTGCGGCGCTCGCGCCAGGCGAGCAACTGGTGGATCGTGCCGCGGCTCGGTTCGGCCGACAGGCACGAGGTGGGGAACCACAGGATCGGGACGTCGCGCACGACCTGGGCGTCGATGTCGGACGCCTCGATGTTCATGTCGGGGCCCTTGGGCTCGCGGTAGAAGATGATCTCCGGCTCGCCCGGGTCTTGCATCGTGGCGAACGCGAGCGGTGTGCGGAGAACGGGGTCGTTCTGGATCCATCGCGTGTCGACGCCGAAGGTCTCCTCGAGCGCGTGGCGGACGTAGCCGCCCATCGGGTCGTTCCCGAGTCGCGTGAAGATGGCCGCATGGTGGCCGAGGCGCGAAGTCGCGACGGCGACGTTGGTGGCCGTGCCACCGATCGACTTGCGGAACGTGCGGACCTCGTTGAGGTGCACGCCGATCTGCTCGGCGTAGAGGTCGACGCTGATGCGCCCCACCGTGAGCAGTTCGAGCGGTCGGTCGAGAGGGCTCGTCATCGGGTCACTCCGTTCATGTCGGTCATCGGGACACGCGGATCGGTGGGCATGTCGCTCCACGAGTCGCGCACCCAGTGGTGCGTGGGGTCGTCGCAGAAGGCCATCGAGCGCTCACCGCCGGGGCCTGCGAGGACGTTGAGGTAGTACATCGTGTAGCCGGGAGCAGCGACGCAGGGACCGTGGTAGCCGCGTGGCACGACGTAGACGTCGCCGTCACCGATCGTGATGTTGTCGTCGATGACGAGATCGGGAGCCACCGAGTCGCCGGTGTACGTCCGGTGCAGTCCGAAACCCTCGGGTGCGTACTCCGTCGTCCCGGCGGTGCCGATGCGGAAGTAGTACACCTCCTCGTTGTTCACGGGGCACTCGGGCGAGTCGTCGTGCTTGTGCGGCGGGTAGCTGCTCCAGTTGCCATCAGGAGTGAGCAGTTCGACGCACATCAGCTTGTCGGCGTGCGCCCACGCCTCCGGGCTGGCGAAGTTGGTGACCTGACGAGTCGCAGGGCCTGCGCCGCGGATCTCGATCCGTACGTCGGAGGACGGGCCGTAGCGCGGCGGGAGCGAGGCGTCGCAAAGCGCCGAGGGGAGGGCGATCTCGCCGCCGCTCGCGCTGCTCACCGTGTACTCGGTGTCGCGACCGACGTAGGCGAAGTCGCTCACCCTGGCGAACACGGAGGTGCGTCCGTGGAGGGTGAAGGCCTGGCCCGCCGCCACGACCGAGACGTCGGTTGCCGAGAGTGGCAGTACGAACAACTCGGTGTCACCGCTGTGCAGGGTGCGCGTCTCGCCCGGCGAGAGCGAGATCACGTGCAGCCCGCAGTACTTCCAGCCCGCATCGGCGGGAGTGACGTACACCGGGTCGCTGCCGTGTGCAGCGGTGCCTGAGGGGATGTGACGGCGGGCCATGGCGATCGGTCAGAGACGGACGAGTCGTCCGCTCTCGATCGAGGCGTAGGCGGCGTCGGCGAGCTGCAGCGCACGCAGGCCGTCGAGGCCACCGACCGAGGGCTCACGCCCACCGTTGACGGCAGCGACGAACTCGGCGACCTCGGCGCGGTAAGCGGGCATGTAGCGCTCGAGGAAGAAGTTCATCAGCGGGGCACGGTGGTAGCCGTCGGCCCCGGCGATCTCCGCGGTGTTCTCGTAGATGTTCTCGGCGCGGGCCATGCCCTTCGAGCCGTGGACCTCGATGCGCTGGTCGTAGCCGTAGGTGGCACGACGCGAGTTGTTGATCTGGCACATCTTGCCGCTGGCGGTGCGCAGAGTGACGGCCGCGCTGTCGATGTCAGGCACGCCGGCGATCGCCGGATCGACGAGCACCGAGCCGATCGCGAAGACCTCGGTGGGCTCCTCACCGAGGAGGAAGCGGGCCATGTCGAAGTCGTGGATCGTCATGTCGCGCAGCAATCCACCCGAGCGGGCCATGTACTCGAGCGGCGGCGGACCGGGATCGCGCGAGGTGATGACGACCATCTCGACCTCACCGATGTCGCCGGCGTCGATGCGATCGCGCACGGCCTTGAAGTTCGGGTCGAAGCGACGGTTGAACGCCACCATCAGGGTCGTCTTGGTGGAGGCCACGACGTCGAGGCACTCGGCGACGCGGGCGGCGTCGAGATCGACGGGCTTCTCGCAGAAGATCGCCTTGCCGGCCTGCGCCGAACGGATGATCAGGTCGGCGTGCATGTCGGTGGGCGTCGTGATGAACACCGCATCGATGTCGCTGCTGGCGAGGATCTCGTCGATCGACGCGACCTGCGCACCGTGTGCCGCGGCGAGGCTGCTGGCCGCGTCGGGGAAGGCGTCGGCGACGGCGGTGAGGACAGCGCCCTCGGTGGCGCCGATGGCACTGGCGTGCACCTTGCCGATGCGGCCGGCGCCCATGAGTCCGATGCGAAGTGTCATTGAGTGTCTCCTGGTGATGGATGAGAGGTGTCGAGGGATTCGAGGTGTTGCTGGGTGATCGTGCTGGCGGTCAGTGGCTGGCTCGCCGGATGTCGTGGGCGTCGAGGACCGCCGTGAGTTCGGCCGGTGTCGCCCGCCGGGTGAGCGCGTCCTCGACGAGGTCGCGCTGGGACGGCGGGGTGAGGCCGCCCATCGGTGGGTCGGAGTCGAGGTTGGTCGGAAAGGCGTAGCACTCCGTGGCGGCGGTGAGAGCGTGCTCGAGCGCCTCGCTATCGAGCACCGGCTGACCGTTCGTTGCATCGGTGAGGGCGAGGAATGCGGGGTAGGTGGCCTCGGCGATGCGTCGGGTGTCGATGGTCTCCATCGTGCGGCCCATCGCGGACGAGACCTGCAGCAGGTTGGCCATGCGACGGATGTGCGTGGTGTGGTTGGTGCCCGCGGCGTGCAGCAGGGCGGGGTTGAACCACACCAGATCGCCCTCGTCGAGCGGCAGCTGGATGTGGTGCTCGTCGAAGTGGGCGATGATCTCGGGGTTGCGCCACGCGAGATAACCGAGCGGATAGCGCTGCGTACCGGGCAGGTAGATGGTGGGCCCCGACTCCACGGGCATGTCGCAGTGGGCGACAGCGCCCTGGAGCGTGAGTGCGGGCGAGAGGTGGTGCACGTGCAGCGGGTACTGCGCGGCCTGCTCATCGGTCATGAAGCCGAGGTGGTAGTCGCGGTGCGGCATCTGCGCCTGCCCGCCGGGGTTCACCCGGTTGACCTGCGAGCTGATCTGGTACGCAGGTCCGAGCCAGGCGAGTGCGCCGAGGGCGAGCATGTCGTTCGCGTAGTAGCGGACGAAGGCCTCGGGCTCGTGGACGGCGAGCTTCTCGAACGCGTTCCACACGCGATCGTTCGCACCGGGCTTGGCGAAGTGATCGCCCTGCGCGCTCCCGGCAGCGCGCTGTATGTCGATCAGTTCCTCGAAGGCGCGGCTGACGGGCCGCAGCACCTCGTGGTGGAACGCTCCCTTGATCACGAAGATGCCGGCGCCGTCGGCGAGCACGGCAGCCAGTTCGTCGAGGAGCGTGAGCGGGCCGTGTGCGGCGATGTGGGCACGCACGGCGACGGCGTCGTAGACGGGGACACCGAGCTGGACGTCGACGGCGTGTGCTGGCCGTGGGCTCGGGAGCGCCATCGCGGCGCGCAGGTCGTCGAGGCGCACTGCGTTGGGGTCGAGTCGTGCCCAACGGGAGGCGGCGCGAGCGGAGTGTGTGGTGTCGGACATCGTTCCCCTCAGCTCTCGACGACGGTGCTCTCCACCGAGTAGTGCTCGGCGTGGTACACGGTGCGGGCGATCTCGACGCGACGGCCGGTGACGTCCTGCATCACGCGGTGCATGGTCACGAGCGGATCGCCCTTGGACATCCCGAGGTGCTGGGCCTCGGTGCGGTCAGCGGCCTTCGCGCCGTGGCGCTGGAAGGCGAGGTGCGGGCGGATGCCGGCCTCGCGCAGCAGGTCGTACAGGCCGCGGTGGGTGAGTTGCTCGGTGGTGAGCGAACCGGCTGCCTCGACGGTGAGCCAGTTGTGCATCAGGGCGAGCGGTTGGGCTCCCGCCGAACGAACGCGCACCAGATGGACCACCTCGGAGCGCAGCGGCAGGTGGAGCGCCTCGGCGACCTCCTCGTCGGCGGGCACGCGCTCGATGGCGACGACCTCCGTGCGCGGCTCGATGCCGTCGGCGGCGAGGTCATCCCAGAGGCTCGAGAGGGCGAACTTGCGGCGGACCTGATCGTCGACGACCTGCGTGCCGACACCGCGCCGACGCACGAGCAGGCCGGCGTCGACGAGGTCGTGGATGGCGCGGCGCACGGTGGGCCGCGAGAGATGCCACTGCTGGGCGAGTGCGATCTCGTTCTCCAGGAACGACCCCTTGGGCAGCCGGCCGTCGTGCACGGCGGCGCGCAACTGCGCGGCGAGCTGGTGGTACAGCGGCACCGGGCTGGAGCGGTCGATGGCAAGGTCGAGGTCGAGCACCGTTTGTCAGTATGTCAGAACAAAGTCAACCCCGTCCACTGCGCTCCCTCCCGCGCACCCGACCCCCACCCCACCGAT
>JBEBDM010000020.1:0-10414 GCA_041156905.1 Actinomycetota bacterium
AGATCCGCGTGACCGATCTGCACACCCTCGTCGATGATGCCGACGACGACGTTCTTGCTGCCGGTGTAGCCCTGCGCCCACGCTTCCGCGGCGCCCGAACCGAACTGGTTCGCCGGCGACGAGCCGTCGCCCTGCATGCCCCACAGCGAACCGTTCGTCCAGTACGGGTCGTTCGAGGTCGCCTGCTTGGTCACGATGTAGTCAGGCTCGGCGTAACGGACGGCCGGGTTCTTCTTCAGGGCCGCGATCGTCGACAGCACGCTCTTGCCGGCCGGGACGGCCACCAGATCGGCGCCACGACCACGCGTGGCCAGCGAACGCTCCAGGCGCGCACCCGTCGAGTTGCGAAGGGCGACGCGCTGCACCGTGGTGGTGCCCGGCGCATAGCCGACGATCACCCGCCCGGCGACGTGCGGGGCCAGCCGAGGGGCGGCTGCATCGACGGGAGTCGCGGCCAGGGCCGTGACTGTGGTGGCGAGACCGACGAGGGCGGCAAGGGCCCCCCGGCGAGCGCGAACGGAGGTGGGCTGGCGAAAGTCCATCCCACGACTGTACGGGGAACACCGTTCTGGCCGCCATGGAACTGTCTCAAGTCTGTGTCAAATGGGGCGGACGACCCAGTGCCCACCCACAGATTCCCGACCGGAATAGTCGGGAATCCCGTAGCGTTGGGGACAAGGAGTCGGCAGGTCGCCGACACGTCCGTCCAAGGAGACCCCATGACCGTCCGTCTCGGCGACATCGCCCCCGATTTCACCGCTCCCACCACCCAGGGCGAGATCCACTTCCATGAGTGGCTCGGCGACTCGTGGGGCGTGCTCTTCAGCCACCCGAAGGACTTCACCCCGGTGTGCACCACCGAGCTCGGCTATGTCGCCCGGATCAAGCCGGAGTTCGACAAGCGCAACGTCAAGGTCATCGGCCTGTCGGTCGATCCCGTCGACAGCCACGTCAAGTGGGAAGAAGACATCGCCGAGACCCAGGGCACTCCGGTGAACTTCCCGATGATCGGCGACCCCGACCGCACCGTCGCCAACCTCTACGACATGATCCACCCGAACGCCAACGACACGATGACCGTGCGTTCCGTGTTCGTCATCGGGCCCGACAAGAAGGTCAAGCTCTCGATCACCTACCCGGCCAGCACCGGCCGCAACTTCGAGGAGATCCTGCGCGTCATCGACAGCCTGCAGCTCACCGCCCAGTACAAGGTCGCCACCCCGGCCAACTGGAACGACGGCGACGACGTCATCATCGGTGCGGCCGTCAGCGACGACGAGGCCAAGCAGCTGTTCCCGCAGGGCTGGACCACCGTCAAGCCGTACCTGCGCACCCTCCCGCAGCCGAACAAGTGACCGGCGGCCCCTGAGGCCACGTTCGATCCGATCGAGGTCGACCCGTCAGCGCAGCGACCTGCTGCACATGACGTGGTCGACCTCGATCGCGATCACGACCCTGTCGTCCCTCTCGGCCGGCTGCTTGTAGCGGCCTGCGTACGCCGAAACGGCGTCCGCCACCTCGGCCGGCGTCTCGAGCACCGTCACCGGTCCCTCGAAGGTGACCCAACGTCCACCGTCGACCTGCGACACGGCGGCGCGTCCACCACGTCGGGCGTTGGCGACCTTCATCGACCCGCCACGCGTGATGACACGCACACGACGTCCGTCGAAGGTGAACCCCACCGGCACGACGTGCGGCGACCCGTCGGCGCGCAGCGTCGTGAGCGAGGCGTGATGCCGCTCGGTGATGAACACCCGCATCGCGTCGGAGACCTCGATCGCCACGTCAGCCGTCCGCCGAGATCGCACGAAGGACGTCGATCCGCGTGGCACGCCACGCAGGAACGACGGCAGCGGTGACACCTGCAACGAAGGCCAGGACGAGGATCACGATCACGTCACCGACCGGGACCGAGTAGGTGGTGAGCCCCTCGTCGCGCAACGCCACGATGACGACCCAGCCGAGGACGAGACCCATGGCCACACCGACGGCGGCACCGTAGAGCGAGGTCAGCACGCTCTCCCAGCGGATGGTCGTCCGCACCTGGGGACGCGTCGCGCCGACGGCCCGGAGCAGGCCGATCTCCCTGCGCCGCTCGTGGACGGCGAGGAGAAGGGTCACGACGATGCCGAAGGCGGCGATGACGATCGAGAGCAGGAGGAGCCCGTAGATGAACGACAGGCTCCGGTCGACGATGTCGGCACGCCCGTCGATGAACTGCACCTTGTCCTGGAGTTCGCCGATCCCGTAGGCCGCCACCTCGATCCCGACCGCGGCCCGGAAGGCCTCGTCCGACACACCGGGTGCCCGGGTGAGCGTCACGAACGCCGCAGGGGTCGAGACACCGGTCCCGGCGAAGGTGTCGCGGTCGTAGGTCCGAGAGGGGGTGAACTCGTTGCCGACGTAGATGGCACGCACCTCGAGCGGCACGAGCTCGCCGTCGATCCGCACCACGAGGGTGTCGCCCACCGAGAGGCCACGCTCGGCGGCCTCCGACTCGCTCAACGCCATCCCGGTCGCGTCGAGTGCCGACAACGAGCCGCTGGTGACGGCGAGCTCGAGCAAGCCGCCCGCCGTGGCCGGGTCGATCACCGCACCCGGCGCCGGCTCACCGAGTTCGTCGGCCACGAAGGCGAAGCCGAGTCCGCTCGCATCGCCGACCTCCGGCACCTCGTTGAGCCGGTCGACGAACACCTGGCTGAAGCTCAGGCTTCCACCGTTGGTCGAGTTGATGACGTACTCGCCGACGAAGGTGGCCCCGACGGTCGAGCGGATCTGGTCCTTGATCGACGCAGCGAACACCGAGGCGCCAGCGACCAGCGCAACCCCGATGAGGACCGGCGCCGCGGTCCGCGCCGTGCGGCGGGGATTGCGCTGCACGTTCCCACGGGCCATCGTGCCCGGGACTCCGCGCAGACGCTGGACGGGAGCACCGAGGAACCGACCGATCGGCCGGGCCATGACAGGGCCGAGCAACAGGACGGCCGCGAAGAACAGGACGACACCGGGCGCGAGGAGAACGGTGTCGGCTCCGGTCAGAACACCGATGATCGATGCAGCGCCGCCGATGGCACTGACCACCGCCAGGGTCACGCGGACCCGTACTGATCCCACACGTTCGAGGACGGCCTCGCCCATCGCCGCCACCGGCGGGACACGGCTCGCACCGATCGCCGGGCCGACAGCCGCGAGCAGCGACGCGACCGTGCCGGACACGAGGGTCACCGCAGCGGTGGAGCCGGTGAGCACCAACCCGCGAGCGGGGATCACGTAGCCGAGCGAGTCGAGCAGCCCCTTCACGCCAGCAGCGAGGCCGACACCGGCGACCAGACCGGCCACCGAGCCGAGGACACCGACCACGAGCGACTCGAGCAGCATCGACACGCCCACCTGACGGCGGGATGCACCGAGGGCGCGGAGCAACGCGTTCTCCCGTTGCCGCTGTGCCGCGGTGATCGAGAAGACGTTGTAGATGACGAACATCCCGACGCCGAGGGCGATGAACGAGAAGACAGCGAGGAAGACCGTGAGGAACGAGAGGGTCTTCTCGATCTCACTCTGTGTCTGCGCCGTGATCTCGGCCGAGGTGAGCACCTCGGCCACGTCAGCGTCGAGAGCAGCCCTGAGGTTGGCCACCAGCTGGTCGGCAGAGACCGAGCCATCGCCCGCCACGAGGACGGCGTCGATGAACCCCGGACGGCCGATGAACTCCTCGGCGGTCTCCTCGTCGAAGAGCGCCCACGTCGCGTTACCCGGTGACACGAGCTCGTCGAACTCGGCGAGTCCGACGAGCGGGAAGTCGCGGGAGCCGCCCTCGGCGTTGACCTTCACCGTGTCGCCGATCGAGTGACCTGCGTCTGCGGCCGTCAGCGTGTCAAGCACGAGTTCGTCAGGACCAGGAGCCCGTCCCTCGACGATGCGCCACAACGAGAGCGAACCCGACTGGATCGTGGCCCCGAAGGTCGGAGCCGTCGGTCGTTCGAGCGGGGCACCGTCAGCGGCGATCACGACCGCATCACCCTGCACCGACGCCTGAGCATCGCCGACTCCGTCGACGGCAGCGATCTCGTCCACGAGGTCCGACGGCAACCGGTCACGCCGCTCGAGGCCGAGGAAGTTCTCGACCGAGTTGGCACTCTGCACGTAGGCGTCGACGTTCTCGTAGGCGTCCGCGAAGAGGGCGTCGAAGGTCCGTTCGATGGTGTCTCGGAACACGAACGTGCCGGCGAGGAAGGCCGTGCTCGCCACGATGGCGAGCGAGGTCAGCAACAGGCGGGCCCAGCGGGCGACCACACTGCGCCAGACCACCCGGATCATGTGGTGGCGATCGCCTCGAGGATGTCGGCCTTGGCGGCACGACGGGCGGGAACGAACGACGCCACCGCAGCGAAGACCAACGACATGAGTGCCGCCGTCACGATGGTCGAGCCGGGGAGCGAGAACTCACTGAGTCCCTCGTCCTCGAGGGCCTTGACGATGATCCAGCCGAGGGAGACCCCGAGGAACACGCCCATGATCACACCCACGACGGCCGTGACCAGGCTCTCCCAGAGCACGCTGCTGCGCACCTGGCGACGGGTCGTGCCGACCGCACGGAGGAGACCGAGCTCGCGACGGCGCTCGTACACCGCGAGCAGGAGCGTGATCACGATGCCGATCACGGCGATGAAGATGCTCATCCCGAGGAGTGCGTAGATGAAGTTCAGGAATCCGTCGATCTGCTTGCTCTGCTCGTCGATGTACGCCTCACGGCTCTGCACCTTCGCCGACGGGTAGGCATCGACGACGCTCGTGATCGCCGCTGTGTTCTCGTCGGTGACGCCGGAGTCGGTCTTGATGAAGACACCGAGGTCGAACAACGGGGTCGACGACCCGTCGAACAACGAGCGGTCGACGATCAAGTTGCCCAGCACGTCGCTGTCGAAGATCCCTCGCACCTCGAGCGGACGATTACCTCCGTCGAGCAGACGCGTCTCGATGACATCACCCACCGCGAGGCCGTCGCGTGTCGACTTGTCGAGCGAGACGAGGAGACCCGAACCGTCGAGATCGGCGAATCCACCATCGACGAACTCGATCTGGAGAACCGCAGCAGCGTCCGCGGCATCGACGACGAGCACCTGCTTGGAGGTGAACTCGCCCTTCTCCTCCATCAACACGGCTGACGCGCCCATGCCGAGGACGGAACCGACCCCGGCGGTGCGGAGCTCGCCAGCGAGGGTCGGAGGGAGACCGATCCCGCCGTTCGACTGCTGCGGCGACACGATGTAGTCACTCTGGAAGGCGTCGCCGATCACCGACCGGGTCGTGGCCTTCGCCGACGCACCGAGCACGGCCACACCGATCAGGAGCGCGAGGCCGACGGCGAGCGCACCCGCGGTCAGGGCGGTCCTCTTCGGGTTGCGTGCCGCGTTGCGAGCCGCCATGGTCCCCGCCGCACCGCGGAGGCGTCCGAGGACAGGACCCGCGGCCCGGGCGACCGGGGTCGCGATGAAGGGTCCGAGAGCGATCAACGAGAGGAACAGGAACACGACGCCACCACCGAGGGCGAGCGTCTGGCCCGCCAGGCCCCACGCCACCATCGCGACCGCGAGCGCCACGCTCACCGCTCCGATCACCTTGCGGGCACGGGAGACATCGGCACGGTCGATCGAGACGTCGCGAAGTGCGGCCAACGGCGGGACCCGGCCCGAGCGGATGGCCGGCGCCACTGCGCAGAGCACGGTCACGACCGAGCCGATCACGAGGGTGATGACGAAACCCGATGCGTTGACCATGAGCGACATGTCGCTCGGACCGAAACCGACGGCACTGAGGACCTGGAGGATGGTCGCGGCAAGACCCACACCGGCGACACAGCCGATGGCCGAGCCACCGACACCCACGACGAGAGCCTCGACGAACATGCTGCGCGTCACCTGGGCACGGCTCGCCCCGATCGCACGCAGGAGGGCGTTCTCCCTCTGGCGCTGCGCGGCGCTGATGCTGAACACGTTGTAGATGATGAAGCTGCCCACGAACATCGCGATCAGGGCGAAGATCGACAGGAAGATCGTGATGAACCCGAGGCTCTCCGCCACGGCCGACTGGGATTCGTCGACGATCTCGTCCTTGGTCAGGGTCTCGATCTCGGTGTCGTTCAGCGCCTCGTCGATCTGCAGGGCGAGTTCGTCGTCGGTCACCGATCCGTCACTCCGGACGATCACGGTGTCGAGCAGGTCGGTCGAGCCGAGCAGGAACTCCTGCGCTGTGCTGAGTTCGAAGAGCGTCCACGACGCTCCGCCGGTGGTGTCACTGCCCGCGAAGGTCGCGATTCCGACGACCGTGAAGTCGCGTGGTTGCTGACGGCTTGCCACGGTGACGACATCGCCGACCTTCACACCGGCTGCACGTGATGACGCTCGGTCGAGCACGACCTCGTCAGGAGCGTCGGGGAACTCACCCTCGGCGATGCTCCAGGGAGAACCCTCGCTCTCGATCCACGCGCCAGCGAACTTCGGCGGACCGTCCTGACCGAGGGTCGTTCCCTCGAAGGTCGCCACCGCGGTCGCGGTCACGTCGCCGTTCGCCTCGGTCACACCCTCCACCGCAGCGACCGTCTCGACGATCGAGGCGGGAATGTGGTCGCGCGCTTCCTCGCCGAACTGGCCCTCGATCACGTTCGCCGAACGGACGATGGCGTTCGTGTTCTCGTACGCCGTGGCGAACATCATGTTGAACGAGCCCTTGATCGTGTCGGTGAACACGAACACACCGTTCAGGAAGGCCGCGCCGGCGATGACGGCGATGGCCGTCAGGACGAGACGCCCCTTCCGGGACCAGATGTTGCGCAGGCTCAGCCGCAGCACGATGTCACTCGCCGAAGCGCTTCATCCGGTCGAGCACGCGCTCGGCCGTCGGGTCGTCCATCCGGTCGACGATCCGGCCGTCACCGAGGAAGATCACTCGGTCCGCGTAACTGGCGGCCACCGGGTCGTGGGTCACCATGACGATGGTCTGACCGAGTTCCTTCACCGCGCGACGCATGAACGTGAGGATCTCGGCGCCTGTGCGCGAGTCGAGGTTGCCCGTCGGCTCATCGGCGAAGATGATGCGCGGCCGGCTGGCGAGGGCACGGGCGACGGCCACGCGTTGCTGCTGACCGCCCGAGAGCTCGCTCGGCCGGTGCTCGAGGCGGCTGCGCAGTCCCACCGTGTCGATGACCGTGTCGATCCACTGCTGGTCGCCCTTCGTGCCGCCGAGGAGCAGCGGGAGGGTGATGTTCTCGAGCGCAGTGAGGGTCGGGACGAGGTTGTAGGCCTGGAACACGAAACCGACGTCGGTACGACGCAGTTCGGTGAGCTGGCGGTCGTTGAGCGAGTCGAGCCGGGTGTCACCGATCGAGACGGATCCACTGGTGAGCGAGTCGAGGCCCGCCATGCAGTGCATCAACGTGCTCTTACCCGAACCCGACGGGCCCATGATCGCCGTGAACCGGCCGGCCTCGATGTCGACGGTCACCCCGTCGAGGGCGCGGACCTCGCTGTCGCCCTTGCCGTACACCTTCACGGCGTCCACGGCACCTGCCGCGGCTACCACCTGCTGTGCGTCACTCATGCCCCGAGTGTGGCCGCACATCCCGTGAAAAACCACTCGGGCCGATGCCGTACGCTGGCCTCCTGATGGGATGCGAGAACTGTGACGCGATCGTGCCGGTGGGCGCACGGTTCTGCCCCTCGTGCGGAACGCCTCAACAGGCCTCTCCGAGCCAGCCGGAGGAACGACGCATCGTCACCGTGCTGTTCGCCGATCTCGTCGGCTTCACGACCCTCTCCGAGCACCTCGACCCCGAGCAGGTGAAGCGGCTCATCGACTCGTGCTTCGAGCGGATGGTGACCGTGATCGGCGATTTCGGTGGCCGGGTCGACAAGCTGCTCGGTGACGGGATGCTGGCGCTGTTCGGCGCCCCTGTCGCACACGAGGACGACGCCGAGCGGGCCGTGCGCGCCGCGATCCGGATGCACGAGGTGCTCGCGTCGGTCGTCGGGACCGACCTGCAGATGCGCATCGGGATCATGACCGGAGAGGTGCTCGTCGGCACTCTCGCCGGCACCGATTACACCGCGATGGGCGACGTCGTGAACACGGCGTCACGGTTGCAGTCGGCAGCGCCACCCGGTGGTGTGCTCGTCGGCCCGGCGACCTACGCCCTCACCGAACACACCGTGCGCTACGAGTCGGCCGGCAGCCTCCAGCCGCGCGGTCGCGAGCAGTCGCTCGACGCGTGGCTCGCCCTCGGCGTCGACGCTCCCCCGGGAGCGCGCCGACGCCACCACGACATCGAGCTCGTGGGCCGGACCGCGGAGATGTCGATGGCCGGCACGGCGCTCGAACACGCCCTCGCGCACGGGACGGGAATGGTTCTCCACGTCAACGGCGACACCGGAGTCGGGAAGAGCCGTCTGGTCGACGAGGTGCTGGGCAGGGCCCGCGGACTCGGGGCCACGGTTCTCGAGGGGGCCTGCGCCCCCTACGGCGAGACCGGCGCCTGGTGGCCCGTGATGGCCGCACTCGCCGGCGATGCGTCCGATGATGCCGCCGATCCACGCGACGCCGCGGCAGCGCGACAACTCGCCCTCACCGACCTCGAGGCGCGGCTCGACGAGTCGCCGGTGGTCCTCTCGATCGACGACCTCCAGTGGTCGGACCCGGCACTCGTCGAACTGCTCGATGCCCTGACGACCACGCTCGCACGGCGACCCTTCGTCGTCATCACCGCCACACGTACCGGCACCGAACTGGAGTGGCCGCCACGCAACGACCGGGGGCTGGTGCTCTCGCTCACCCTCGAGCCGCTGGCGCGCGCCGAGAGCGACGCCGTCGTGCGCCAGCTGCTCGACGCGCAGCAACCCGACGAGACCCTTCTCGCCCGGCTCCACGACCGCAGCGGCGGGAATCCCCTGTTCCTCGTCGAGCTCACCGCGCTCACTGCCTCCGGCGGCCAGGGTGCCGAGCTCCCCGACTCGCTGCGCTCGCTCATCGCCGCCCGACTCGATCAGCTGGATCTCCGTCTGAGGCACCTCCTCGAGAACGCCTCCGTCCTCGGGACCTCCGGCACGGTCGACAGCCTGCGTCGGTTCGGTGAGGCTCTCGGCGAACCGGTGACCGAGGCGCACCTCGACGAACTCGACGACCTCGGTCTGCTCCGCGTCGCGGGCCGACGGTGGGAGTTCCGTAGCGATGCCGTACGCGACGCGGCATACCAGACGCTCACCAAGCTCGCCCGCGTCCACCGTCACCTCGGCGTCGCTACGGCGATGGCCGACAGGCCGTCACTCGCCGACGACCGCGCGCACCACATGGCGGCTGCCGCCGAACTCGTCCAGGAACTGGGCTCGGCCCCGGGGGTTCCGGCCGGCCTCGCTGCGGAGGCCGTGCAACTGCTCACCGTCTCCGCGGAGCGGGCCCTCGACAGCGGAGGGCTCCGTGGTGCGTCGAGCCTCGCCCGCCGCGCCCTCGACCTGATGGACAGCGACGAACGACGATCACGACCCGCCGACGTCGCCCGCCTCCACCTGGTCCGAGCGAGCGCCGCCATCGAGCGTCGGAACCAGCCCGCCGCGACCGCGGACCTCGACGAGCTCGAGCGGATCACGGAGCAACTCGACGATCCGGCGTTGCGTGCCGAGTACCACCGCCTACGCGGCATGCTCGCCAACGTCGCCGGGAGGGCCGACACGGCACGCACGGAGCTCGGTCTCGCCATCGACATCCTGCGCGGCACGCCTCGCCGCGACCTGCTCGCCCGCACACTCCGAGTGCGCGGATTCATCGAGATGTTCACCGGCTCGCTGACCGACGCCGAGTGGTTCTTCGGGGAGGCCGATGGCCTGTTCCGCGAACTCGACGACGAGCGGGGCATGGCCATGGTCGAGCAGAACCGGGCCTGGATCTCGTTCCTCAGCGGCGACCTCGCCCTCGCCCGGGCGCGCCTCACGAGCGCCGCCGCCACCCTCGGCCGGCTCGACGACCGCAACGGCGTCGGCTGGGCACTCGGGCTCCTCGCGTTCATCGAGTTCTTCGAGCGCAACACCGAGCAGGCGGAGCTCCTCGCCGGCACGGTGAGCGAGGAGGCGCGTCGGCGCGGTGACGACTGGGCGATGTCGATGATGGACACGCTCCTCGCCAACATCCGCATGTGGCAGGGGCGCATCGCCGACGCCCACGACCTCGCCGAGCGGGCACTCGGCACGTTCCGCCGACTCGGCGATCGTTTCGGCGCCGTGCAGGCGCTCTCACCGCTCCTGCGAGCGCAGGTCGCGCTCGGCCGCCACGCCGCCGCGCAGCGCAGCAGCGAGGAGCTGAGCGCCCTCGCCGAGGGTGGCCGGCTCGGGCCGATCCCGCTGCTCTCGGTCGCGGGGGCCGCCATGCACCG
>JBEBDM010000021.1:0-3204 GCA_041156905.1 Actinomycetota bacterium
TGTTCCATGGCCTACAGCATGCCAATGCGCCGGTGGCTGAGCATGTTGGAGCGCAGGTCTGGTCGTGGTCATCCGACACGGCACCGCCGTCGCGGGCGTTGACTACCCTTGCCACATGGAGCCGAGCTGATGCCTGCGCCCGACTGTCCGTGCCCGGGTCACCCCGCGCCGGAGGACGACTGGCGGCACATCGTCTCGGAGGTCGCTCCGGGAGTGTTCGTCACCGGTGAGCCCTTCGAGGGCGACACGGGTCCGCTCGACGAGTGGGAACGGCTCGGGATCGACACCGTGCTCGACCTCACCGATCGGGGCCGACCGCTTGCCAGACCGTCGTCGATCAGGAGGGTCTGGCTCCCGACCCCCGACGACGGGACACCGCGTGATGCGGCGTGGATCGCGGCGGTCGCCCGTGAGGCCGACCGTGGCGATCGGGTGCTGGTCCACTGCCACATGGGCGTCGCCCGCGCCCCGTCGGCGGCCTTTCTTGCGGTGGTGCGTCGCGGGTTCGACGAGTTCGCCGCTCTCGAGGCCATCGTCTCGGCGAGGCCGATCGTTGCCGCGAGTTACGTGGCCGACATGTTGCGCTGGCACCTCGGCCCGACCGCTGATGCCGAGCACCGGGCCACTCGGCTGGAGGCACGTCGGCGCGAACTGGTGGCAGCACATCGTGAGCGCCTGATCGCCGAGGCGGCGCGCTGATCAGTCGGTGAGTCGGCGCACGACGTGGCGGTCGAAATCGACGACGTTCGACTCGTACTTCGAGAGCGGTCCTCGCTCGAACTGGGGGCCCTCGGCCGCACGACGCAGGCTCACCACGACCGGCTTGTCCTCTGCGTTCACCCGCTGCAGCAGGTCGAGCAGCGAGGCGACGTAGGCGTCGCGGTCGGCTTGTGCGGCCAGCACGTCGGGAGCCACCGACACGTCCCACCGCACCCGCAGCTGTCCGGTGCCGAGGGGGCGGATCTGCAGGCACCAGAGGTAGTCGGGCTGCACCTGCATGACGTGGGTGGGGAACACCGAGGCGAGCACCACCGCTCGGCGCCAGTCGCCCTCGAGCGAGGTGTTGGTCGCCGCCGCCATCTCCTCACGGTCGAGGGCCACGTGATAGGTCCAGTCGTCGGTCCCCGGGTACATCGTCGTGTTCAGCGGACTGTCACCCACGGCGCCGAACGTCGCTCGGTGCACACGGAACACGTGGTACGTGTCCATGAAGTTCTCGACGAGCAGCTTCCAGTTCGTGTCCCACGTCTCGACCTGCTGGTGCACGGGAACGTATTCGGCGAGCCGGAAGCGGGAGAGTACGGCGTCGAGACCGGCGAGGCGTGGCGTCAGTGGCGTGGCGTTCATGTCGGCCGACACGTACAGGAAGCCGTTCCATTCCTCGAGAGGCAGCGCGCCGAGTGACTGGTCAACCTCGCCGTCAACGTACGGCGCACCGACCACCGAGCCGTCGAGCCGGAACACCCATGCGTGGTACGGACACGTGAAGCGCGAGACGTTGCCGCACGTTGTGGCGAGCGGTGCACCGCGATGTGAGCAGGCGTTGTGGAAGGCACGGACGGATCCGTCGTCACCGCGCGCCACGAGGACGGGGAGGACTCCAGGCGTCGCGTCGTCGCGCCAGCACGGGATGTCTGCGACGAGGTGGTCGCCGGGAGCGGGAATGTCGGCCGACCGTCCGACGCAGTGCCACGCCGGGGCGAGGAGCCGTTCGTGCTCGAGTTCGAGCACCTCCGCGGAGCGGTAGACCTCGAGCGGGAGCATCCGAGCGTCGTCGCCGGTGGCGGCGAGCAGGGCCTGCCGGAGTGGCTCACGCAGTGACATCGAGGGTGCTTCCTTCCCGCCAGGGGAGTGTGGAGTGGACGATGCAGTATGTGCCGTCGTCGGCGCGCTCGGCGACGGAGAACTCCATGTCGAGCAGTGCCTCGATCGTGCCGCGGGTCTGCTCGATGCTCCCGACCAGATCCGGAAGTGGAGCGAGCCGCGGAGGCACCGCAGGGCGATCACGGGCGACCACGGCGACCGGACCGGCGACGAAGAGTTCGCGTCCGTCCGGGAGGAGACGCCGTTCCTGGTGAGCGGCTGTGCCGGGAACGAGGTGCCACTCCTCCTCGTAGGCGCCGCTCGGTGCTCGTTCGCGCATCACCGTGCCGTCGGCCGAGACGTGGAGTAGGCCGGGCTCGGGGAAGGTGACCACCGGCTGGAAGTTCAGGCCGACGCCGTACGAATGCCACTCGGCCGTGCAGGAGCGGCTGCCGTCGTCGTGCTCGACGACGTCGCTCACCGTCGTGTGCCCGGTGCTGGCGTTCGACTGCGCGAGATCGAGGAGCAGCGAGCGGTCGCACTGGGCGAGCGAGGTGACACCGTCGAACAAGGCACCACGGGCAGGGACACGCACGTCGGCCATCGCTCTCGCGCATTGCAGCCAGTGCACCGACTCAGTGTCGTCGAACGCGCCATCGGCGAAGCGGATCCACGCACGGCGCCACACGCCGCGCAGCCAGAGGGGGACGTCTGTCGCGACGTCGTTCGACGTGTTCACGTGGCGGCGAGTTCACACGCCGCGGCGATGCGCAGCGTGGCGACGTCGGCGAGTGGTCCGCCGATCAACTGGATCCCCATCGGCAGGCCCTCGGCCCCGAGTCCGGCTGGCACGCACGCGCACGGCAGACCGGCGAAGGTCGCGTGGATCGTGACCTCCATCCAGCGGTGGTACGTGTCCATCGTCCGACCGTCGATCTCCTTGGGCCAGTGCCACTCGGCGGGGAACGGCCAGGTCTGGGCGGAGGGGAGCGCGAGGACGTCGAAGCCGTCACCGAGATGACCGGCGCGGATAAGCGACGTGATCGCGGTGAAGAACTTCGTGCGTGTCACGGCCGCCTTGTTGAGGTCCGCCGCGCTGAGGCGTCGTCCCTCGTCGACCTCCCAGAGGATCTCGGGCTTGAGGAGTTCGCGGCCACGTGGCATGTCGGCGAGGATGCCGAGGCCGCCCGACACGCCGAACTGCCGCCAGGTGATCCACGCCTTCCAGAGTTCGTCGTGCGAGAAGGGGAGCGCGATCGGCACGATCTCGGCACCGGCCGCGGCCCACGTGGCGAGCCGCGCCTCGCACGTGGCGATGACACCCGGCTCGGTCGCGAGGTGGCCGCCGAGGTCGGCCAGCCAGCCGATGCGCACCCCGGCGAGCGGGGCGTCGGGGTCGGG
>JBEBDM010000022.1:0-9396 GCA_041156905.1 Actinomycetota bacterium
GATCATCATCAGCATGGCGTGCGGGAGGCTGCGACCACCGAGGTGGAGCAGTTCGAGGACCTCGTCGAAGCTCGCCGAGTCGCTGCCACCCACGGTGCAGACCGGGAAGGCCCGGTCGAGCCCGGGGATCAGGCCGCTCTCGACCATGCTCTCGCGGGTCCGCATCCAGTTGCGGTTGCCCTGGACGGTGTTGATCTCACCGTTGTGGGCGATGAACCGGTACGGGTGGGCCAGCGGCCAGCTCGGGAAGGTGTTGGTGCTGAACCGACTGTGGACGAGCGCCAATGCACTCTCCACGCGCTCGTCCGCGAGGTCGGGGAAGAAGGCGCCGAGCTGGGGCGTGGTGAACATGCCCTTGTAGATCAGCGTCCGGCTGCTGAGCGACGGGAAGTACGTGCGCTGCTCGGTCGGGAGTTCGTGCTCGATCCGCTTGCGGACCACGAACAGCTGACGGTCGAGATCGATCCCCGACGCACCGTCGGCGGCACCCACGAAGAGGTGCTGGAACGACGGCATCACCGAGCGAGCGGTGGTACCGAGACACGAGGGGTCGACGGGGACCACGCGCCATCCGAGGACGAGCAGTCCCTCCTCGGCGACAATCCCCTCGATGGTCGACACGGCCTTCTCCGCGTCGTGCGGATCCGCGGGGAGGAAGGCAAGGCCGACCGCGTACTGACCGCGGGGCGGGAGGGCGAACGAGACGACCTCACGCAGGAAGCGGTCGGGCACCTGGATGAGGACGCCAGCACCGTCACCGCTGTCGGCCTCGGCACCGGTGGCACCGCGGTGCTCCATGTTGCAGAGCGCGCCGATACCGCTCGACACGATGTCGTGACTCGCCCGGCCGGCGATGTCGACGACGAACGACACGCCACACGCGTCGTGCTCGAACCGCGGGTCGTACAGGCCGTGGGGCGCGGGGAGTCCCGCGGGGGTCTGGGGGTGCATCGAATTCCTGCTTCCACGAAGTCCCGGGCGGTGTGCACGGGCTGGTCTTGGTGGCGCACGGGACGACGCTGGCCCGAACGGTGACCAGAGTGTACCGAGCAGGGACTAGGTTGACCACGGAATTGGCGGGAACGGGCCCGCCGAGCCGGATCGAGGGAGGACCGCGTGGACGACCACCTGCTCGGGCACCTGCGCGACGGCCTCGCCCACCGTTACGAGCAGTTGGAGGAGTCGCGGAGCCTCGGTGTGCCACTGGCGACGACCCGCCGGTTCTTCGAGATCGAGGGGCTCGACCTCGGTGGCCTCCTGGCCCTCGAGCTGTTCACCACGATCATCCCACTGGCCCTGCTCGGGTTCGGCTGGATCAGCGACTTCAGCCCGACCCTCTCCTTCGGCGACCTGCTCATCCGCCAGCTGCGCCTCGACGGCACCCTCGCCCAGGAGGTCCGCGACCTGTTCGGCTCGGGGGCCAGTCTCGAGAGCTCCTGGACCGTCATCGGCCTGGCCAGCTTCCTCGTGTGGGGCATCCCGATGAGCTCGCAGGTCGCCAAGACCTTCGCCCGCGCCTGGCGTCGTGAGCGCTTCCCGCTCCTCAAGGAGGCATTCCGTGGCGCGGCCTGGTTCGTCATGTTCCTCGGGGCGCACGTCGCCTCCCTCGCCATCACCGAGGGTCAGGTCGAGTCGTTCACCGACCTGCTCCTCAACGTGGTGAGCCTCGTCCCTCTCTTCGTGATGTGGAGCCTCACCCCGGCGGTGCTCATCCGCAACGGTGGCGTCGCCCCGAAGCACCTGATGTGGTCCGGTGTGGTGGGTGTGGTGCTCGACGGGATCATCATCCGCTGGATCACCCGCCTGCTCCTCCCGGCCCTGATGCGCGGCTGGATCGGCTTCGGGCCGATCGGCGTGACGATGGCGATCATGACGTGGTGCACGATCGTCGCCGCCCTGTGGGTCGTGACCGCCTGCATGGCCGCCGTCATCTGGGAGCGCTACGCCCCGGCCGACACCGTGGTGTCGCAGCAGGACACCGTCCACGAGCCGCGTCGCGGCAGCCGCTGACGCCTAGTCGGGGGCGGTGATGCTCCAGCCGCGGCGCACGAGTTCGTCGGCCAGCAGCGAGGCGGGCACCCCACGCAGCACGAGCGCCTGCGACTCGGCGACGCCGGTGTCGGGCTCGGGCTCCGGTGGTTCGGCCGGCTCGCCGTTCGCCAGTCGGTCGATGAGCGCGGACGCCTCCTGCTTGGTGAACTTGCCCGACGACTGCTTCTGTGTCAGGCCGTACGTGCGCCGGGCCTCGCGGAACGAGGCGTACCCGGCCTTCTCCAGCAGGGACTTCAGGTACTGGACCTGGCGCGGCGTGGCCGGCGGGCCGGACGAGGAGAGCGCCACGTCAGCCGCCGAGGTCGCCGGCGCGGTAGTGCGCACGGCAGAGCAACTCGTAGCGCACGATGTCGCCGAAGAGCTTCTGCGTGTCGGGGTCGCCGGTGTCGCCGACGACGACCGTCTCGCCCTCGTAGGTGATGTCACCGTTGACGATGCGGGCGTTGTGCGTCGCCCGGGCCCCACACCAGCAGCGCGCCTCGACCTGCATCGGCACCCGCTCGTCGGCCACCTCGAGGAGGCGCTTGGTGCCGTCGAACAACAGCCCGCGGAAGTCGGTGATGAGACCGAAGGCGAAGACGTCGACACCGAGGTCGTCGACCACACGGGCCAACTGGTCGCACTGCTCGGGCGTGTAGAACTGGGCCTCGTCGCACACCATGTAGTGGATCGGCCAACGCTCGACGGCGAGGCGGTAGAGGTCGAGATCGGGGGTCACCTCGACGGCCTCGGCCGACACGCCGAGGCGGCTCGTGACCTGCGAACCCTCGCGGTCGAGGGTCGTGAGCAACAGGCCGTAGAGGTCGCGGCCCGCGAGGTTGTGGTGGATCTGGAGAGCCATGGTGCTCTTGCCAGAACCCATCGTCCCGAAACTGAACCGCAACGTCGCCATGCGCTCGCGACCCTAGCCGCGACGAGGGCCTCTCAGAGGTTGCCCTGAAGGGCGTCGTGCCTCTTGAAGAAGGCCCGGGCGTGGGCCAGCAACTGGTCGGGCGACGGGTGATCGGCGGGCTCGACACCCACCACGAGGGCGGCGACCGACGGGTGGCGCTTCTCGAGATCTTTGCGGAACTCGGTGCGGGCGGTGCCGGGTCCGCAGATCAGGATCTCGCGGGCGTTGCCGATGGCGGCCACCACGTCGTCGTGGAAGTGCCGGTCCTCGCCGGCCTTCCCGCTGCCCATCGGCCCCGACTTGCGGTGCACCTGCCGGTTCTCGGTGGCGCTGGCCACGAACTGGACGTGCGTCTGGTCGATCGAGAAGTCGATGACCGTGGCCTTCAGATGGTCCATCCACACGACAGCGTGCTGGTACGACATGGGCAACCCCTTCGTCGCGGGGGCTTTCGGACGTCCCCCGACCTGATGTCACGGTACGCCTGCCCGGGTCGCCCGGATACGGGACCTCCGACCCGAGAGTCGGGACTTCAGTCCCCTCCCGGACGACGGGCCAGCCGCCCTACCGGAGTCGGCTGACGAGCTCGGTGAGCAGCGGAGCGACGACGAGTGCGGGCAGCATGTCGGCCACCCGCATCCGACGGATCTCGAGCATCCGGAAGCCGACACCGAGCAGCAGCATGCCGCCCGTGGCCGTGATGGCCGAGATGAGTGCGTCCGGCATCACCGACCCGAGCGCGACTCCGGCCAGTGTCATCGCCCCCTGGTACACGCCGACCGCGATCGCCGAGGCGGCCACTCCCCAGCCGAGGGTCGAGGCGAAGGCCACCGAGGCGAAGAAGTCGAGTGCCGACTTCAGCATCAACTGGTCGCGCCCCTCACCGAGGCCGTCGCTGAGCGCCCCGAGGATCGCGAGGGGGCCGATGCAGAACAGCAACGAGCTGGTCACGAAGCCCTCGACGAAACGGCCGTGTGAGCCCTCGCCGCGCACCATCCGCGACTGGAGCCACCCACCGAGGTCCTCGAGTCGGTCCTCCATCCGGCACAACGAGCCGACGATGCCGCCGATCACCAGCGCACCGAGCACCACGAGCAGCGGCCACTCGTCACCGACGGCCTCCTTGAACGGATCGTCGAGGATCGCCACGACGTTGAGCGCTCCGATCACGAGCGTCACGAGGCCGAGGGCCTCGGTCACGGTCGTGCGGGTGCGATCGGGGAGGCGGTGTCCCAGCAGGACACCGAGACCGGCGCCGGCGACGATGGCGACGACGTTGACGATCGTCCCGAGGCCGGTCATCGGTCGTTCATGAACCCGAAGACGCTGTTCTCCCGCAGCTTGTCGATGAAGGACGGCTCGTAGGCCTCCTCGGGGATCTGGCGGACCATGGCGTCGAGCCGGTGTGCATCGTCACCGACGAGGATCCGCCACTTCTCGGCACGGACACCGTCGAGGATGACGGTGGCGGCCTCGGCCGCGGTCATCGGGGCGTTGTCGCGGAACGCCTCGCCCTGGGCCTGCATCCCGAGACGGATGTCGTCGTCGCTGGCGCCGCTCGCGTCGATCCCCTGCTTGGCCAGCCGGTCGCGCACCATCTGCACCTGCTCGGCGGTGAGCTCCTTGGGGTCCGCCCCGTGGATGCGCTGCGAGTTGAGGGCGATGTCGGTCCCGATGTGACCGGGCATCACGACCGAGCAGCGCACGTGCGGCGCGTTGAGGCGCAGGTCGGTGATCAACGCCTCGGTGAAGCCCTTCACCGCGAACTTGGCCGCGCTGTAGGCCGTGTGCGGGTTGCCCAGACCGAGGCACGCCCAGAAGCCGTTGACGCTGCTGGTGTTGACGATGTGGCCCTCACTGGCCGCCACGACGAGCGGCACGAAGGCGCGCGAGCAGAGGTAGACGCCACCCCAGCAGATGCCGAACGTGCGCTCCCACGACTCGCGCGAGTCGGTGAGGAAACTGCCACCGCCACCGATGCCGGCGTTGTTGAACAGGAGGTGGACGTGGTCGGTGGCGTGCTGGGCGACCACCTCGTCACGGAACCGGTTCACCTGCGCCTCGTCGGCGACGTCGCACAGGTGGGTCGTGATCCGCGTCCCGGCCGGTGCGTCGAGTTCGCACAGGGTCTTGGTGTCGGCCAGGTTGTCGGCCGACACGTCGCACATGGCCACGTGACATCCGGCCGCGCTCAACTGCCGGGCCAGCTCGCGACCCATCCCACTGCCGCCGCCGGTGACGACGGCGATCTTCCCCTGAAAGTCCATCATCCCCCAAGGTTGGCAGGTCGGAGGCGGGGCCACCGACTCGGATCGACGGGGGCTACTGCGCGATGCTGCGGACATCCCCTCGAGAGGAGCCCCCATGTCCTCCACCAGCGCGTCCTCCACCAGCGTGAACACGTCAGCACCGGCCCGTCACCACGACGTCGTCGTGGTCGGCGCCGGCATCTCCGGCGTCGGCGCCGCCTATCACCTGCAGGAGCAGCGTCCCGGCACGTCGTTCGTGGTCTACGACAAGCTCGTCGACTTCGGTGGCACGTGGCGGATGCACACCTATCCCGGCATCCGTAGCGACTCCGACCTGTACACGTTCGGCTACCGGTTCAAGCCGTGGACGAGCGCACCGATCGCCAGCGCCGAGGAGATCCTGAAGTACATGGGCGAGGTGATCGAGGAGAACGACCTCGGCCGCCACATCCACTACCGCCACAAGATCGTCCACGCCGCATGGGACACCGACGCACGACTCTGGACCCTGCGCGTCCAGGCCAGTGACGAGTCGGGCGAGGTCGTCGAGGAGTTCGAGCAGACCTGCCGGTTCCTGTGGATGTGCCAGGGCTACTACCGCCAGGAGCAGGGCTACACGCCCGAGTGGCCGGGCATGGACCAGTACCGCGGCCCGATCGTGCACCCCCAGACCTGGCCCGACGACCTCGACATCACCGGCAAGAAGGTGCTCGTCATCGGCTCGGGAGCGACGGCTGCGACGCTCGTCCCTGCCATCGCCGGACAGACCGAGCACGTGACGATGCTGCAGCGCTCCCCCACCTACTTCTGGACGGGCCGCAACTCCAACGAGGTGGCCGACATGCTCCGCCAGCTCGAGATCGACGAGACCTGGATCCACGAGATCGTCCGCCGCAAGGTGCTCTTCGACCAGGAGGCCGTGACCCGTCTCTCCTTCGAGGCACCCGACCTGCTGAAGGACGAACTGATCAAGAACGTGCGCACGTTCCTCGGCGACGAGTACCCCGTCGAGAAGCACTTCATGCCCTCCTACCGCCCCTGGCAGCAGCGGCTCGCGTTCATCCCCGACGGCGACCTGTTCCAGGGCATCTCGTCGGGCAAGGCCTCGGTGGTCACCGACGAGATCGAGACCTTCAACGAGACCGGCGTCCTCACCAAGGGCGGCGAGCAACTCGACGCCGACGTGATCGTCACTGCCACCGGCTTCGACCTCAGCGTGCTCGGCGACATCCCGTTCACGATCGACGGGCGCGAACTGGCCTTCCACGAGACCATCACGTACCGCGGCACGATGTTCACCGGCATCCCCAACATGGCGTGGGTGTTCGGGTACTTCCGAGCCAGCTGGACCCTGCGCGCCGACCTCATCGCCGACTTCGTCTGCCACCTGCTCGACCACATGGACGAACTCGGCGCGACCATGGTCGTGCCGGCACTGCGTCCTCAGGACGAGGCTCTCGAGGTCAAGGACTGGCTCGACCCGGAGAACTTCAACCCGGGCTACATGCAGCGCAGCATGCACCTGCTCCCCAAGCGCCTCGACCTGCCGGAGTGGCAGCACACCCAGGACTACTGGCTCGAGAAGGACTCACTGCCGAACGCCGATCTCGACGACGGGTGCCTGCGCTTCTCCTGACGACGATCGCCTGATCGCGGACGGCCCGTCGGGGCTTAGCATCAGGTGTCATGTCGCAGAGTGGTTCGGTGATCGTCGGGATCGACAACGGCGGGACGAAGAACAACGTCACCGTCCTCGATGCCGAGGGCCGTTTCCTCATCGACTCGATGATCGAGGTGCCCAGCCGCGTCACCGAGGGCACCGTCGTGGCCATCGCCGCGATGGAGGAGGCCTTCATCCTCGGCCTCGAGCGCACTGGCACACGACGTGAGCAGGTCGTCGCGGTCGGGCTCGACACACCCGGGCCCGCCACGGCCGAGGGAGTTATCTCGACCCGTGGGTCCACCAACTTCGCTCTGCAGGAGTGGTGGGGGTTCGACGTGCGCACTGCTCTCGAGCAGCGGCTCGGCCTTCCCGTCGTCTACACGAACGACGGCAACGCTGCTGCTGCGTACGCGCACCACGCCCACTTCGGCATGTTGGCGAACCACCGCTCGTCGGCCTCGGCCATCGTCGGGACCGGCCTCGGTGGCGGTGTGATCGAGCACGGAGCCGTCGTCGCCGGTTCGACCGGGATGGCCGGCGAGCTGGGCCACGTCCACGTGCCGATGCACGGGCTCCTCGAGGCCGACCAGCCGCTCCCCCGCTGCAACTGCGGCTTCGACGGCGACGCCGAGTCGATCGCCTCGCTCACGGGCATCCGCAACAACCTCCTGCCCTACTGGCTCACCCGGTACCCCGACCACGAACTGCACGCACTCCCGATCGACCAGGCGTCCAAGGCCCTGCGCTCGCTCGGCGAGGCCGGTGACGAGATGGCCCTGCACGTCTTCCGGCAGCAGGCGATGGCCATCGGCCGCCTGTTCACGATCATGGCCAACGTCACCGACCCACACGCCTACTTCGTCGGTGGTGGCGTGGTCGAGGCGGCACCGCACTTCCGCGACTGGTTCCTCGACCTCGTCCGCGAGAACACGCTCCTGCGCGACGAGCAGCGGGCCGTCGCCGAGTTCGCCCTGGTCACCGACCTCGACATGGCCGGCGCCCGCGGAGCCGCCGTGGCCGCCCGCAACGTCCACCCGCTCTGAGCCCTGCCGTCACTGGACGGCGAGGCTGGCCCGGAACTCGGCGTCCTCGATGAGCGCCTGGACCTCCGGTGCCGGTTCACTCAACCGCTCGAGCGTGACCCCGTGGATCGCTCCCGTGAATCGGTAGACGTGGGGGTAGTCGCCGACGGCCGCGCCACTGTCGAGACCGACGTCGAAGGTCTCACCGCTGATCGAGAACACCACCGGCACTGACTTCTCGACCCGGACATGGCCCACGGCCTCGCCGTCGAGGCTCATCACCGAATCGCCTCCGCCACCCATCCCGCCGTCGTAGGCGTGATCGATCGTCACGGTGTGACGACCCGGCGTGAGCGCCGTGCGTGACACCGCCACGTAGTGCTCGTGGCCGAGCCAGTTGTAGTGATACCGCGGTCGACCGTCACCGCCGACGTACAGCGACCAGCCCGCCATGTTCCCGCCCTGGGCGACGATCACGCCCTCGCAGCCGCGCTCGGGAACCGTGATGTCGGCCGTGATGCGGAACGAGCAGTTCTTGAGGTTGACCACCGATCGTTCCGGCATGCGCTGGTGGACATCGGTGTAGGTCATGCGCGTCAGGCCGCGGAGCGAGTCGTGCACCGCGTAACGCGTACCGAAGGTCTGACCCGGCTCCTTGAGCGGGTACACGTTGTTGCGACGAGCCTCGGCATCGAACAGCTCCTGCAGCGCGGCGAGCCGCTCGGGGTGCGCCGAGGCGAGATCGACGCCCTGGGAGAAGTCGTGGCGGATGTCGTAGAGCTCCCACCGCTCCTGCGGACCGTCGAAGGGCACGGAGTCGAACCGCTTCCACGGGACCCGACCATGGAAGCACGAGGCGATCCAACCGTCGTGGTAGATCGCACGGTTGCCGAACATCTCGAAGTACTGGGTGAGGTGGTTCTCCGGCGCCGACGCCGACTCCATCGTGGGCAACATCGAGACACCGTCGATGGGCATCTGCACGAGACCGTTGACCTGAACCGGTGCCTCGATGCCGGCCGCATCGAGGAGGGTCGGGAAGATGTCGGTGACATGGTGGAAGTTGGTCCGCAGCGCACCCGCATCGGTGATCCGCCGCGGCCACTGCACCGCCATCGCGTTGCGTGTACCGCCGAAGTGCGAGGCGACCTGCTTCATCCACTGGAAGGGCGAGTCGAGCGCCCACGCCCACGCGAGGTTGTAGTGGTTCTCGCACCGCGCCGACCCGAAGTCGGCCATGTGCGCGAGCAGCCACTCCGGATCCTCCGGGAGTCCGTTCTGGAACGAGGGAGCACTCCACGCACCGTGCACGGTCCCCTCGGCCGAGGCGCCGTTGTCGCCGGTGACGTACACGAACAGCGTGTTGTCGGTCTCACCCATCTCGTCGAGCGCGTCGAGCAGCCGTCCGACCTGTTCGTCGGTGTGCGCCATGAAACCGGCGAACACCTCCATCAACCGAGCGGCCACGGGCTTGTACCTGTCGGGGTACTCCTCCCACGACGGCACCTCCGCCGGACG
>JBEBDM010000023.1:0-19403 GCA_041156905.1 Actinomycetota bacterium
CTCGTCGAGGAACGCGCCCGCTTGGAGATCGAGGCGACCGCCGTCGTTCCTACCGATGGGAGGAACCCGCAGTGACCATCACTCTCGGGCCGAGTGCCCACACCGACACGTTCTCGCGCGACAACCTCCCGCCGTTCGACGAGTGGCCCGACCTGCTTCTCGACGGCTTCGACTACCCGGAGCACCTCAACTGTGCCGTCGAACTCACCGACCGCATGGTCGAGCAGGGGTTCGGCGACCACACGGCGCTGATCGGGAACGGCCGCCGCCGCACGTACAAGGAACTCACCGACTGGACGAACCGGCTCGCCCACGCACTCGTCGACGACTACGGGGTCCGACCCGGCAACCGGGTGCTGATCCGATCGGCGAACAACCCGGCGATGGTCGCCTGCTGGCTCGCGGCCACCAAGGCGGGGGCTGTGGTGGTGAACACGATGCCGATGCTGCGCGCCGTCGAGCTCACCAAGATCGTCGACAAGGCGGAGATCACCCTCGCCCTGTGCGACACGCGGCTGATGGACGAACTCGTCGCATGCGCGAAGGAGAGCCGCTTCCTCACCAAGGTCGTTGGTTTCGACGGGACGGCAAACCACGACGCCGAACTCGACCGCATCGCCCTCCACAAGCCGGTCCGCTACACAGCTGTCGCCACCGGACGCGACGACGTCGCTCTCCTCGGCTTCACGTCGGGTACTACCGGCGAACCGAAGGCCACGATGCACTTCCACCGCGACGTGCTCGCCATCGCCGACGGCTACGCCCGCGAAGTCCTGCAGGTCACTCCCGACGACGTGTTCATCGGCTCACCGCCGCTCGCGTTCACCTTCGGCCTCGGTGGGCTGGCCGTGTTCCCGCTGCGCTTCGGGGCGGCCGCCACTCTCCTCGAGAACGCGACGCCACCGAACCTCATCGAGCACATCCACACCTACCGCGCCACGGTCGTGTTCACCGCCCCCACGGCCTATCGGGCGATGCTCGCGGCGATGAGCGACGGGACGGCCGACCTGAGCAGCCTTCGCGTCGCCGTGTCGGCGGGCGAGACCCTCCCCGGTCCGGTGCACGAGGCGTGGACCTCGCAGACGGGCATCCCGATCCTCGACGGCATCGGGGCAACCGAACTGCTGCACATCTTCATCACCAACCGCTTCGGCGATTCGCAACCGGCATGCACCGGCACCCCCGTGCGCGGCTACGAGGCGCGCATCGTCGACGAGGAGATGAACGAACTCCCTCGCGGCGAGGTCGGTCGGCTCGCTGTGCGTGGCCCCACGGGCTGCCGGTATCTCGCCGACCGCCGCCAACGCATCTACGTGCGCGATGGTTGGAACCTCACCGGCGACTCGTTCGTCCAGGACACCGACGGCTACTTCCACTTCGCGGCGCGCAGTGACGACATGATCATCTCGTCCGGGTACAACATCGCCGGCCCCGAGGTCGAGGCAGCCCTTCTCTCACACCCCGACGTACGCGAGTGCGCGGTGGTGGGTGTCGCCGACGAGGCTCGAGGCCAGATCGTGCAGGCTCACGTCGTGGTGGCCGAGGGCGTCGCCCGCGACGACGAGACGGTCGCCCGGCTCCAGGAGCACGTGAAGAACACGATCGCCCCGTTCAAGTACCCGCGGTCGGTGGTGTTCATCGAGGAGCTACCGAAGACCGCCACGGGCAAGGTCCAGCGCTACCGACTCCGCGAGCAGTAGCCGAACGCGACGGTGCCCGTGGGGCGAACCCCACGGGCACCGATTCGTTCACTGGTCCGGGCGGCGCCCGGGGTCACTCAGCTCAGGCTCGGCGAGCCGAACGACGGGTCGCGATCACGAGACCGCCGCCCACCACGAGGGCCATCATGCCCAGCCACAGCGTGGTCGACGGAGTCGAACCAGTGGCAGGGAGCTCGTTGGCGTTCGCCTGCTCCTCGACACAGTCGGTGTCGCTCGAGTCGCAGATCGAGGCATCGGGGCCCCACATCTCGAAGGTGCCCGTCGCCGGACCCGGCTCGAAGTCGCCACCGTCACCCGACACCCACTCGTCGTAGGTGATGTCGTCGTACGTCGTGTAGAAGAGCGTGTACGTGCCAGCAGGCAGGTTGTTCACGTAGAAGTACGGGCGGTGCCCCTCCATGATCGACCCGTCGGCGAGGCGCTCACCGAACATGTCGATGTTGTCGTAGCCGAACCGGTCGTTCAGGTCGTCGTTGCAACCCACCACACCCACGTCCGGGTTTGCCGGATCGAACGAACTGTAGAGGGCCATGAACGGGTCCTCGATGGGGTGATCGGTATCACTCTCATAGCCACCGATCGGATCGGTGGTGATGTTGCGGAAGGTGTACCGACCCGGCTTGGAGATCACGATCTCGCGGGTTGCATACACGTGATCGCCCACCGACACGGCGCAGATGTCGGACCCACCGAGCCAGTGGTCACCGTCCTCGGTCTCCTCACTGAGGTCGATGACGAGCGGATCAGCTTCGATGGTGAGATCAGCTGTCAGGCCGAGCACACCGCGCGGTGTCGTCTCCGGATACACCACATCCGGGTAGATGCCGATCAGGTCATAACCGTCGGCGAAGAGGTCCGCGCCCTCGATGGAGGACAGCACGAGGGGGTTGTCCGGAACAACCGGAGCGAGCCAGTCAGTCCCGTCGTAGATCGACACGAAGTCGCAGTTCGTGTGGTTGATGATCAGGTTGCTCCCCGCGTCGAGGATGTCGTCGATGTAGTTGCCCGCATCAGCGATGCAGTCAACGGTGATCTCCACGTCGGCAGCGGCCACCTCGGTCGCGGTCACGGCGAGCAGGGGCAGAGTCAGCAGGCCAGAGGCCAGCAGGTGTCGGAATCGCATGATTCTCCTTTCGGCGGAACACCGTAGTGACCGCGTTCATCACCCTCGCGGACCGACACATTCACCGATCCTCTGTGCTCGTCGGTCTCAGAGACCCTCGAGTTCGTAGAGGACAACGCTGTCGGGCTGCGCCCACAGACCTGCACCGACCTGACGAAAGTGCCGTTGCAGCCGCGTGCGATACCAGCGCCCCGAACGACCGTGCACGTCCATGTCGGTGCGCTCCGGATCGACCACCTCCGCGAGGTCGCGGGTCGTCGGCGCCTCAAGGTACAGCACGTGACGCGTGGCCCGCGCGAGGTTCTCGATCGCCCGCTCTGCAGCTGCGTCATCGAGGTAGTGCAACACCCCGTGACACACCACGAGATCGGAGGGCCAGCGCGGCGACCACGACGAGATGTCGCGCCGCTGGTGTCCCCAGGTGCGACAGGCGTGCTCGCTGATGTCGACCGACACGACCTTCACGTCGGGATGCTCACGGCGATACCAATCGCGCCACAGACCGACGCCTGCTCCCACGTCGAGCACCGAGCGCGGTTCGACTCCCCACCACGCGCACATCCCGTGGACAGCCGCCGCCAGATGAGCGACCTGCTGCGCGTCGTGCACCGCATCGGCGCCCCCGTAGAAGCGACCGTAGTAGCGGTGGTCGAAGCGGCTCACCCCACCAGTGTGGCCTGTGGTGCCGGTTGCGGAGTGCCGTCGAACGCACGGCGCCAATGCCGCGAACGCATTCGCAGCCCAGTCCAGCCGATCAGGACGAGGACGGAGGCGGCGAGGAACGCGACACGGAGGCTCGTCAGGTCGCCGAGGCCACCGATGAACATCAACCCGATGCCGTAGGAGATGCCCATCGACGCCTGCATCAGCGACATCACACGGCCGCGACTCGACGGCGGAGCATCACGCTGGATGATCGACGACGAGGTGATGAACACCGCCGACGACACCGATCCGAGGAGGAAAGCGGCAACCGGGAGCAGGGTCGATGTCGGGACGAGCGCATAACCGACCGTCGCGGCCGCGAGCAGCACGATCAGGCCGGCGACGACGCTCGAGCGACGGACGCGCTGTACGACCATCGTCACCGTGATCCCACCGACGATCGCACCGATCCCTTGAGCGGCGGCGACGGTTCCCGCCATACCGGTGCCACCCTCGAACTCGCTCCGCACGTAGATCGGGATTAGGCCCATGTACGGCACGACCGTGAGGTTGAACAGAACGAGGAGCACGACACCGTGCCAACACGCTGGCGTGCGACGCATCGCGTCCCAACCGCCGCGCAACCTCTCGCGCATCGAACCACCGCGGTCGTGGCCGAGGTAACGACCGCGCACGAGGAGCACAGCCATCGCCATCACCAGGAAGGTCGCCGCGTTGAACGCGACGGTCCATGCCGGACCGACGGCGAGGGCCATCACCGAGCCGAGCAACGGGCCGATGATGCGACCGCTGTTCCACGAGTACGCGCCGAGCGACACCACCGCCATGAGTTCCTCGGGAGGAACGAGGTCGGGTTGCATCGCCGCATAACTTGGCGCGCCCGTCGAACCTGCTGCTCCACCGACGAGGATGAGTGCGGTCAGCACGGCAGGTGACCGAACACCGGCACCCAGCACTACAGCGAGAGCACCCGTCGCACAGGCCTGCGCGAACAAGGCCGACGCGAACACCTTGCGACGGTCGTAGCGGTCAGCGAGGAGGCCACCCAGCGGTGAGGCGATGCCCTGCGGCATGAAGGTCGCGAGCGCCACCAACCCGGTCTTGATGGCCGACCCGGTGTCGGCTGCCACGAGGCTGCCGACCACGATCAACTGCACCCAGGTGCCGATGTCGGAGATCACCGCCGCCCCCCACAACAGGCGCACCTTGCGGTGGCGAAGGGGGACGAAGGGATGATTGCTCACGCAATCGTCAGGCTACAGAGCGCTCCACGATCGCCCTCAGGTGTGGCCACGCCGCAGCGAAGCCCGGGTGCAGGGGGAGCAGGTCGACCATCTCCGGAGCGAGCCAGGCGACGTCGTCGGTCTCGAAGTTCACCGACTCACCGAAGGGGTGCGACACCTCGACCACGAGGGTCGTGTACGACCAGTCGTGCGCCGGGGCGAACTCGTACTCCCCTCGCACGTCGTGATCGGCCGGAATCTCGCCGACCTCCTCACCGGCCTCGCGGAGCGCCGCCTCGTACGCCGTCTCGCCCTCGTCGATCGCGCCACCGGCACAACTCCAGGTGCCGCCCTCGTGGGCGAAGGCCGATCGCTTCTGGAGCATGACCAGCGGCTGACCGTCTGCGTCCCGCCACATGAACACGACACCTGCCGCACCGAACACACCCCAGCGCACGTGGCCGTCGGAACACCGTATGAATCCGTCCCCTGAGCGTTGCCACGTCACGGGCCGAAACTACCGGCCACGCAACCGCGGCGCGGTACGGTGGGATCGTCATGGGCCTGTTCCGCAAGAAGCCACCCGCTCCCGTCGTCGATCCCGCCGAGGTCGAGGCACTCCGCACGGAGTTGCTCATCCTCAAGGCCCGGCTCGACACTCAGGGCGAGCAGTCGTCGCAGGTCGCGGCCATCGCTGAACGGGTCGCTACCACCGACAACGCCACCCGCGGCCTGCACGACCGGATCACCGCTCTCGACTCACGGCTCACCTCGGTGAGCACCGAGCTGACCAATCAGCTCACCGAACTGGGTCGCGACATCGACGCCCTCGCGGCGCTCGCCCCGAACGGACCGGTCGTGGCTGACCCCGTGTCGGAACAGCGCATCGACGAGATCCGCGACGGTCAGGTCCGCCTCGCCGCCGAGCAGGCGCGCTACGAGATCGCCTTCCGGCAGGATCTCGCCACACTCGCCGAGCAGATCCGCTCCGCCCGCCGCTGACGCCACTCCGGCGGACACCGACCGGTGTCCGCCGGACTTCGTTTCAGAACGGGACGATCAGGGAGCCGAAGCGAGCTCGAAGGCCCGACGTACGAGCGCCCGGGCGGCACCGATCTTCTCGCCGTAGGTGCCGAAGTCACCCTCGGCCAGGGCAGCGTCAGCGTCGGCGAACAGCTGGTCGGCCTGCGCGAGCAGGTCGGCGACGGTCGCGTCAGGACCAGGGTCCGTCGGGTCGACCGGATCCGTCGGATCGACCGGGTCGGTGGGATCGGTCGGGTCGATCGGATCGGTCGGGTCGGTCACATCGCCGAGGACGTCACCGAGTTCGAGATCGAATCCCGGGAACACGTCGGCAAGAGCGTCACCGAGGCTGTTGCCCAGACCGATCCGACCGTCGTAGTACGCCACGATCCGACGCAGCAACGGCTGTCCGGCCGACTCACTCTCGACATAGATCGGCCTGACCCAGATCACTCCACCCGCGACCGGGATCATGTTCAGGTCGCCGAACTCGACGGCGGATCCCCGCTGCCCGAGAAGGGTCACCGCCTGGCTCACGTTGGCATCGCTCGCGATCGCCGCACCCACCGAGTTGGGACCATCGGGCAGCGCGTCGAGCGGCAACTGGTAGGCCACGAGCTGTCCGTAGGTCTCGGGATCGCTGCTCGCCGTCATGTAGGCGACGAGTTCCTTGCGCTGGTCGGTCGTGCTGAAGGGCTGGAACGGACGGAACATGCGGAAGGTGGCCTCATCGTCACCCGCAGCATGGAACATCGTGTAGTACGGCACGAAGCGAGCTGCATCGCTCTCGCCGGCGAAGTCGTTCGGGGCAGTGGCGGTCGCCGTCGCATCGAGAGCGTCGGTGGCCAGCACCTCGGCGGACGAATCCGGAGGAGCGAGGGCCACGCTCCACGCCCCACGACGGTCGAAGAAGTCGTCGGCGTCGAGGCGGTACTTCGAGTACGCAGCGGTCTGCACCCGGAACAGTTCCTCGGGATACCGCAGGTGGTCGGAGAGACCGTCGGGCATCGCATCGGCCGGCACGAAGAGGTCGGGGAACGCCGAGCGCCAGACCTCGAGCACCGGATCGGTGTCGTCGATCGTGTACAGAACGACGGTGCCGTCGTACGCGTCGACGGTGGCCTTCACGCTGTTGCGCACGTAGTTGAACTCGCGGTCGAGGCCACTTCCGGCTGTGAGCTGTGAGCGGTCGGCGAACTCGCCGTAGGGGTAACGATCGCTGGTGGTGTAGGCGTCGATCACCCAGAGCACACGACCCTGCACCACCACGGGGTACGGGTCGGCGTCGAGGGCGAGGAACGGTGCCACCTGGGCCACACGATCCTCCACGTCACGCACCGAGACGTACCGCGTCTCGTCGGTGATGGCGCTCGAGCCGAACAGGTTCCAGTCGAACTCGTCGAGGGCGACAGCCACCTTGCGCACCAGCGAGTCGAGAACGATGCCGGCCTCACCCTCGTAGGGCTCGGACACCGACGACTCGTCGCACGACTGCTCGGCGACGGTGGTGCGCAGCAGCGAGTACCCCTCGAGGGTCGGACTGAAGTACAGCTGCGGGCGCTCGGGGGTGAGGATCGAGTCGGAGTAGGCCGGCTTGCCATCCGACCGGATCTGCGCTGCCGGGGCGACGGCGAGTCCGCAGCCGTGGGTGTTGATGATGTGCGTGCCCTGCCACGACTTGTTGCCCACCTGGGTCAGGTCGAGCTCGCGTGCACCGACGATCACCTGCTGCTCACGACCGTCGACCACGTAGCGATCGGGGTCGAGGTCGGCGATGGTCATGCCCGGCTGGCCCTCGTCGGTACGGAAACGGGATTCCATCTTCCCGTCGGGCTTGATCAGGCGCACGTCGAGCATCGCCGCGGACGAGTCGGTGACCTCCTCGGTCGTCAGCGAACCGAACGCGACTTCCTCGACCGTCACCTTGTCGATGCCGAGAGCGTGACGAGTCGCCTCGATGTTGTAGGCGATGAACTCGGCTTCCTTGTCCTTCTTGTTCGGCGTGACGACCAGCGACTGCATCAACGCCGGGTACACGACGCCGGCTCCGAGGGCCACCACGGCCCACAGCGCCGAGGCCACCACGGCCGGCCGCCACGTGTTGGTCCAGAGCGAGCTGAGGTACAGGCCAGCGGTCGCGACGGCGATGAGGACGAGCAGCAGCATCGCCGGCAGTTCGGCGTTGACGACCGTGTAGTTCGGCCCGGTGAACGAGCCACGGCTGGTGTTGGTCAGCTCGTACCGCGTGATCCAGTAGTCGCCCGCCTTCAGGAGCGCCATGACGGCGAGGAGTACGGCGACGTGCGCCTTGGTCGCCTTGCGGATCTTGGGCCGCGGAGGCTGGATCACGATGCCACCGAGGAACACGTGCGACAGCACCACGAAGATCGTGATGACGGCCATGGCGGCGAACAGCCAGTCGAGAACGAAGGACACGAACGGCAGGCGGAACATGTAGAAGCCGACGTCGTTGCCGAACTGGGCGTCGACGATGCCGAACGAGGCGCTGTTTCGGAACATCAGCCACGACTGCCACTGACCGATCGCCGGGGCGGCGAACATCAGCCCGAGAACGGCTGCCAGAGCGAAGCGCAGCAAGCGCAGGCGACTCCCGAAGAACTCGTGGAACCGCTCCACCGCCGGGTGCACGTTGGCGGCGAAGGTGGCCGGCTTGAGTCGATCGGCAATGGCGAGGTTGATGACCGCGATGGCGACGAAGACGACGAGGAACAGCCCGAAGAGCTGGGCCTTTGCGCTGAGCACACCCCAGAACACGTCGGAGCGACCGACCGATTCGTGCCAGAGGTAATCGACGTAGAACGAGCTGAGGAACCGGCCGAAGACCAGTCCTCCAACGATCAGGAGGGCGAGGACGATGACCACCAGACGGCCGCGATCGCGGACCGTACGGGGGCGGCTCGAACGGGTCAGGTCGTCGGGGTTCCGCACGCCGCGCAGACTAGCGGGGTGCCTGCTGCAGCATGCATCGGCACCCGGCATGGGCCGGAGCGCACACGTGATCGGTGGGATACGGCTGTCCGGCCGGCACCGCACCCGACAGCGAGTTGTCCTCGGCATCGGCACATGCGGGCCCCGCAGGATCGACCGTCCAGCACAGCGGCGTGCCCGGCTTCACCGCCGCGAGGGCCCCGCGACCGAACGCCATGCGGACCACGTCGTCGAGGTGCTCGTCGATGCGCTGGTTCTTCCACTCGCGGTAGATCGAACGTACGGAGTCGGCAAGTTCGCCGGTGTCACCGTCGCTGTCGGCGATCGCCGTCTCGACGCGCTCGCGCAGCGGACGCACGATGGCATCCGACAACCAGGCCGTGGCCGGGTCGAGCACTCCGGCCTTGCCCACGAGGGTCAGGCGCTCCTTCTCGCTCACATCGCGCACGCTCGCCGCACCGGCAGCCGCAGCCGCAGCGAGCTCACCATGGATCACCGACGTCCAGCGCTCGAGATGCTCGGCCTCAGGCGCGAGGAGCGAGGTGGTGGCACCCTTCTTCTTGGGGCTCTTCGCAGCGTGGAGGATGTCGTTCTGCTCGTCGGCGAGAACGCGCTTGAGCTTGCGCGCCGCAGCGACGATCAGCGGGGTGAGGACGGCGTCACGCCGGACGAAAGGGCTATCGGCCTCGTCCGACTCGGCGGCGGTCTCCGGCTCGACGACCGGCTCCGCGGCAACGGGCTCGGCGACGGCAGCGATCTCGGCCGGCTCGGCGGCCACGGTCTCGATCACCGGGACGCTGGTGGTGGGCTCGTCGACCGCCACGCGATGGGCCACGGTGTCGGCACGAGCAGCGCGCAGGCGGGCGAACAGCGAATCGACCGTGGCTCCCAGTTCGGCGCTCGACTCGGGCGCCGACGGCACCTCGGCCTCGACCGCGGGGGCTGCATCACCGAACAGCGACACGACGGGAGCGATACGTTCCGGCTCCGTCTCGGCCTGCTCTGTGTCTGTCGGCTCGGTGTCTGCCGCCTCGGTGATCTCGACGGCGGTCTCGACCTCGTCGGCGACCTCGACCGTGTCCTCCATCTCGACCGATTCAGAGGCATCAGCCGTGGCCTCGACCTCATCGGTGGTCTCGATCGGCTCGTCAGCCACCTCCTCGTCGAGGGGGATGTCGAGCAGTTCGACGTCATCGACAGCGACCGGCACGACCTCGTCGGCGCTCTCGACGGTCTCGGTGTGCTCGGTGTGCTCGGCCTCGGGCTCGGGCTCGGCAGCGACACGCACCGTCGTGACCGGCAGTTCGTCGGCCGGCACCATCAGCGGCACCGGGCCGGTGGTGGGTGCAAGGTTCACGAACTCGTCCTGATCGGGCATCGGCGCCATACCGGCGATGACGTCCTCGGCAGCGATGCGCGCCCGGTCGAACGCCTGCACGAGCCGGTCGCGGCCGTGGACGAGCTGCTCGATCTGCTGGCGGGCCAGTTCCCGGCGACGGGCGAGGTCGGCGAGGACGCGCTCACGGTAGGCGCGGGCCTCGTTGACCATCTCACGGCCCTGCTGCTTGGCCATCTGGAGCTCGGCCTCGGCGTCGGCGGCGGCGTCGTTGCGACGACGCGAGACCTCGATCTCGGCTTCTTGGCGCAGACGCTGGGCTTCGTCGCTCGCCTCGCGCAGCACCCGGCTGGCCGACTCCTCGGAGCGGACACGGATCTGACTGGCGGCCTCACGGGCGGCCTGGAGGATGCGGGCCGCCTCCTCGCCGAGGGCACGGGTGATGACCTCGTCGTCGAGAGCGGCGGGCGAGGGTGACCCCGTCTGGGCGGTCCGGAGTTCACGCTCGAGGAACTTCTCGCGCTCCTGGAGGCGGGCGAGTTCGGCTGCGACCATCCGCAGGAACTCGCGTACTTCGGTCTGGTCGAAGCCCTTGCGCGACGGGGAGAACGCGGCGGCCGAGACTGCCGACGGCGACGAGGGGTCGGGGCGGGAGAAGGAAATGGCCATCGGACGTCCACAGTACGACGGCTCAGGGCGCGAAAGGTGGCAATCGCACGAGCGCACAAGCCTTCCGAAAAGATTTAGTGATAAATCCAATCCGTCCCGGCGACGGCTCCGAACAGAGCGCACCGTGCCGCGCCAGCGGCCTGACCCCCAAGAGGACACCTCACATGAAGAAGTTCATCGCAGCGGCCGCCGCCGCTCTCGCCATCACCACCCTCGGCGCCGGTTCGGCCTCGGCCGAAGGCGATCAGACGATCGCCGAGATCGCCACCACGACCGAGGGCTTCTCGACTCTCGTCGCCGCCCTGGGCGCCGCCGACCTCGTCGGCCCGTTCGACTCCTGCGACGACGCCCCCACCACGGTCTTCGCCCCCACCGACGAGGCCTTCGCCGCTGCCCTCGAGGCCCTCGGCATGACCGCCGAGCAGCTCCTCGCCGACACCGAGCTCCTGACCAGCGTCCTCACCTACCACGTCGTGGCCGGCTCGGTTGACGCCGCCACGGTCGTCGGTCTCAGCGAGGCCACCACCCTCAACGGCGCCCCGATCATGATCGAGGTCGTCGATGGCGGAGTCGTGCTCAACGGTTCGGTCAACGTCGTCGCCACCGACATCATGGCCTGCAACGGCATCATCCACGTGATCGACGCCGTGCTCCTGCCGCCGGCCGAGACCGGCGAGATGCCGGCCACCGGCTCGTCGAGCAACAGCCTCCTCCTCCTCGGCGGCTCGCTGCTCCTCGCCGGTCTCGGCACCACGGTGGCCCTCCGCCGCCGCACCGTGACGGCCTGATCCTCCCCCCATAGCTTCAGCCGTCCGTGAGAGGGGCGGGTGCCACTGGCACCCGCCCCTTTCCGCGTCCCGATGTCGACCTCCGCAACGCAGACCCACGAGATCGCGGCGACGATGGTCACATGCCCCTTCGCAATCCAGAGAGCCGTCGGCGACGAACAGAGGGTGTGTTCGCCGTCGCCGAGATCGCTCTGCCCAACGACCCGCATGCCGGGCTCGTGGCGCGGGCTGCCCGTGGTGACGAATCCGCCTTCACCGATCTCTACGACCTCCTCGCCCCGCTGGTGTACGGAGTGATCGCCCGAGTGGTCCGCGACCCCTCGATGGCCGAGGAGGTCACCCAGGAAGTGTTCGTCGAGTTGTGGCGCACAGCGCCCCGCTACGACCTCGAGCGCGGCAGCGTCCGCTCATGGGCGACCACCGTCGCCCACCGACGTGCCGTCGACCGGGTCCGCAGCGAGCAGGCCGCCCGTGACCGCCACGACCGCGACGGTCGTCAGACCATCACGGCGAACCACGACCTCGTGGCTCATGAGGTCGAGTCCAACATCGATCGCACGCGCGTGCGCCGTGCCCTCGAGTCGCTCTCCGCGACCCAGCGAGAGGCGGTCGAGCTCGCCTACTTCGGTGGGCACACCTACCGCGAGGTCGCCGTCCTCCTCGGAGTGCCCGAGGGAACCGTGAAGACCCGTATCCGTGACGGCATGATCCGCTTGCGCGACGAGTTGGGTGGTGAGCAGTGAACGCCTCCGACCTGCACCACCTGTCGGCCGCCTACGCCCTCGACGCCGTCGACACCGACGAGCGTGAGGCCTTCGAGGAACACCTCGCCTCGTGCGAGGTCTGCCGCGCCGACGTGGCCGGCTTCCAGTCGGCGTCGGCGACCCTCGGCGCCTCGCTCGCCATGGCACCGGCTCCGTCGCTGCGGGCCGAGGTGCTGGCCAAGATCTCCGCCACCCGGCAGGACGCCCCCGTCACCGGTCCCTCGGTCGTCTCGCTCGATGCCGTCCGCAAGCGCCGCCGGGTCGCCTGGACCGCCGGGCTCGCCGGGGCGGCGGCCGCTGCCGTCGCCGCCGTCATCAGCATCTCGGCGCTCGATCGTGGCCCGAGCACCGATCCCTTCGCCGTCGATCTCGCCACCGTGATGGAGCAGTCCGACAGCGAGGTCCTCGATCTCGCTGTCCAGGGCGACGCCCCCGGAGAGTTCCGGGTGGCGTGGTCGAACTCGCTCGGCCGTGCCGTGCTCATCGGTGAGAACCTCCCGCCTGCCCCCGACGGCAAGGCCTACGAGCTGTGGTTGATCACGCCCGACGAATCGATGGCGATGTACGTGCTCGACCCGGCCGAGGACGGCGACGTCCACGTCTCGCTCGACGCCCCTGCGGCGCCGTCGGCCTGGGCGATCACCGTCGAGCCCGCCGAGGGTTCGGCCACGGCGACCGGCGAGATCATCTTCGTCAGCAACGTCACCGCCTGACGTCCGCACCACTCATCGGTCGATCCTCGGCCGACGGGCGGTATCGGTCAGAGACGACTCCGGAACTCCTCGAGCGCAGCGGGCTCCATGTGGACCTCGTGCGCCCGCTGTGGATACGCGCCACTCGCGCACTCCGTGGCGAACGCCCGGAAGGCCGCCACCCTCGCCTCGTGGAGACGAACCGCGAACTCTGCCTCGAGCGCAGCGAGGTCGCCGTACCGGCGAGAGTGACGCGGGTAGTGACCGGTGTTGGTGCCGAGCACGTCACACGAGAAGAGGTACTGCGTGTCACACGCCGTGCCACACCCCATGCCCATCGTCACCATCCGGGTCGAGCGGGTGATGTGCTCGGCGAGCTCGACGGGAACGACCTCCACCTCGCAGAAGGCGGCTCCGGCATTCTCCAAGTCCCGCACCTTGTTCATCACCGCGACGGCCTCGTCAGCAGTCCGGCCGATGGCCCTCAGATTGGTCCAGGCCTTGAGGTTCGGGACGAGCCCGACGTGACCGGTGACAGGGATCCCCTCTCGGGCCATCGCCTCGATGAAGTACGGCGAGTGTGAGCAGTAGACGGCGTCCGCTCCGCGGCGGAGGATCTCGAAGCCCAGCCGGACGGCCTCCGTCGGCGAGGCCACGACACCGTGCGGCATGCCAGCAGAGAGGAACGCCGACGGTGCTGCGGCGCGGATGCTCTCGAGGTTGTGGTCGGGCTCACAGCTGAGGATGACGACGCCCGCTTCGACGGCCGCCTCAGCCTCGGCCGCGGAGTCGACGTGGATCTGCAACCACTTGGTCGTGCCCTTCGAGCGGAGCAGGTCGTGGACGGAAGGTCGGGATGTCATGGCCGGATGCTCTCGTCAGTCGGTCGGGATGTTGCGCGAGGCCAGACGCTCCTTCATCCGGGCATGGGCCTCGGGTGAGCCGTCGTGGAACGAACCGAACCAACGGTCGAGGGGGATCGCCCCATCCGCGTAGTTGACCTCGAAGTACTTGTGGTGCAGATAGTGCCCGAAGCAGTTGGTGTCGACGAGCGTCGAGTCGCCGAGCTCGACCTTCTCGAAGCCGGAGTGCCCCGGGACAGGTGACATCGCGAGATGGAAGAGGTTGAACGTCGCGTGCATCGGGTGCGACGGCACGACCCAGTGCAGGACCACCGAGGAGAAGTAGACGAGGTGCTCGAGCGGGTGCATCGACATCCCCGACCACGGTCCGGGGTTGGTGTTCCGGTGGTGGAGGGCATGGACGTGCTTGTAGATCGCCGGCACGTGGATCAGCCGGTGGACCGCGTAGAAGTGCACTTCACGGAACAGCGGCGTGAGCAGGAACAGCACGACGATCCACACGGGGTGTGCGGCCCACGACATCCACGGGATGTGCCCGTTGGCGAACAGCCAGTACGTCACGACCTCATACGCGGTCCACATCGGGACACCCAGGCACAGGGTGAAGAACACGTTCTCGCGCGTCTGGCTCCCGAAGGTGAACCGATCGCTCTCGCGTGGCCAGCGGGCGTTGTACTTGAAGCGAGCGTCCTGTGAGCGGCGGACGTACAACCGGTAGTGGAACAGTCCGTACCAGGCGACCGTGACCAAAAGGTTGCGCACCAACAGCCACACGATCCAGCCCGGGGCGAAGCGGGTCATCGTCGACCAGGCGGGGGTGGTGGCGACGTACGCCACCGCAGCGACGACGAAGTAGAGAGCGTTGTACGGGAAGAGGTATCCGGGCAGTCCGGCGAACCACTTGGCGATGGCCAGCGGGCGCGTCGGGCGGGCGAACAGCGGGCCGTATGACACGCGTCGTGTCGGCGTCCACTCACCTCGTGCGTTGCGTGCACCGAAGAGTGCCTCGTCCACCCGTCCTCCCGAGTCGTGCATATGTCCTGACAAACCTCCGGAAGTCTGTCTCTTTGTCAGGACAAATGCAAGCGCTGCTCTGCTCCGTCCACCGGAGCGTCCTCTTGATGTGAACAAGATTCATCCACGGCAGCAGGTCGGCGAGCCGTCATAGCCTCCGCTCGCTGCCGATGGACATCTCCGCGATCACTTCCCGCACGTCGATGCGACGGGTGCCGGTGCTCCTGGCACTGGCTGCCGCGAGCGCTGCCTTCGTCCTCGCTCCCGCGAGGCAAGCGGGGTCGACCGCGACAATGTCGGTGAGCGGGACGAGCTCTGTGGCCGCTGCTCCGGGTACCCCGGTCCCGGTCGGCGGACTGCAGGTGGGTGGTGCCCCGAGCGCATGGGCAACGGTCACCGTCAGCGGACCCGGGACGGTCACGCTGCCGTGTGCCTCGGCCTGCTCGGGCGCCACCCTCGTCACGGGCGACGGCACTGCCGACACCCTCCTCCGCCTGCACGGAGCAACCAGTGACGTCAATGCTGCACTCGCCACACTGACGGCCACGGCCACCGCCGCCGGAACCGTCACGATCTCCGTGGCCGCCGACGACGGGAGCCTCGCCTTCCTGCCCGACAACGGTCACTTCTACGAAGCGCGTACAGGCCCCGTCGACTGGCTCACCGCCCGGTCAGCGGCGACAGCAGCGAGCCATTCAGGGCTCACCGGCTACCTCGTGTCGATCACCAGCGACGCGGAGTCGAACCTCGTCAAGGGGATGATGACGTCGACCCTCACCCACATCGGCGTGAGCGACATCGTGAACGAGGGGTATTGGTACTGGGTCGACGGACCCGAGGCTGGCACAGGCACCGGTGGCTACAACCACTGGCTACCGGGGGAACCGAACGGCGACGGAGACGGCGGCGTGCTCTGGGTCGATCCGGCCTGGCCGACCGGTCCGCTCGACGGATGGAACGACATCCTCGAGACCTCCGCCTGCTGCGACTACGTGATCGAGTACGGCGGTATCGGGACGTACGCACCCCCGACGGCCACCATCACGCTCACGGCCACCGTGCCCACCACCACGTCGAGCACGACGACGACCACGACGTCACCGCCGACCACGACCACCACGTCTGTCCCGGCGACGACCGTGCCGGTCACCACCGTTCCGAACACGACCACCACCTCGACCAGCGTCGCACCGACGACGTCGAGCACGTCGACGATCCCGCCCGACACGACGATCGCTCCCGTTCCACCCGCCACTGACGGCACCTCCGGGGGCGACGGCTCCGGTGGGGCCGGCGGCGGTCCGCCCTCGCCAGACTGGGAGGCCGACATCCGACTCGACGCGACGATCGGCGACCCCGTGGCCGGCGCAGTCGTCCGACTCGAGGGACTCGACCTCCGCCCGAACACTCCCGTCGAGGCTGGTGTCCGGTCGGAGTACACGGTGCTGACCGTGGCGCCCACCGATGCGACAGGTCGCTTCTCGACGGAGGCAGCACTTCCGCCCCTCGAGGCCGGTGAACACACCATCGAGCTGCGGTACGAAGGCAGCACGGAACTGCTCGACTCCGCGACGTTCACCGTCGACGCCTCTGGCCGGATCGACTCGGCCGACGGACGACTCGGCGTTCGCACCTCGGCTCCGTACGACCCGAGCGACGACGTCGACCTGCTCCTCGGCCTGGGGGTCGCCGCACTCACCATCCTCGGCGCGACCCAGACGAGCAGTAGTTCGCGGTCCGAACCATCGAGTGGGGGAGACGACGACGGTGAGGACAGGAGCGGGACCGTCTCCGAGGTCGATGCCACCGTCCAGCGCGTCGACCTCACGGGAACCGGACCCGGTGACCGCTCCCGTACTCATCGAGCACCCGGCACGCGACGCCTCGACGCTGCCGTCCCTCAGGCAGCCACCTGGCTCGGACCGCGGGTCCCGCTGCTCGCCCGAAGCATCGTGGACGGGAGTGCGATCCGGGCCATGTTCGGATCGCTGGCGACCCTCGTCCCGGCGACGGCGCTGGCCCTCGGCGTCGTTGCCGGACGTGCGACCGATCTCCACGGTGCGACGGCGTCGGTCGGGATCCTCACGGTCCTCATCGTGCTCTCGGCCGTCGACGGCATGGCTGGTGTCGCCGCAGCACTCGGTCTGACGCTGACGACAGTGGCAGGTGGCCACGTCGACGGGCTCGACGCGTTCCTGTCGCTCGGCGGGATGGTCGTGCTCGTCATGTCGACACCCTTCATCGCCGCGGCTGCCCGACCACTCCGTCGAGCGCCCGAGACGACGTGGTTCCACCGCTGGGACCGAGTCGCCGACACGGTCATCGCAGCGCTGCTCGCCGGTTGGGGAATCCAGTCGATGACATCGGCCCTCCCCGGCCTCACCGGTCGGACCGTCGCACTTGCCGACCATGCCGACCGGCTCGCCGTCGTCGCGATGGCCGCGGTCGTGTTCCGCATCGTGCTCGAGATCACCGCCGCGCGGCTCTATCCCGCGCGGCTCGACGCGATCCACGTCGATCAGGTTCCCGACCCGTCGACTCGCCGCAAGGCGCTGACCATCACGACACGCACAGCCCTGTTCTGCCTCGCCTCGCAGCGCTTCATCGGAGCCAACGCCTGGCTCGTCGGCGGCACGCTCCTCTACGCCGTCCCGCAGTACGTCGGCCTCGGGTCTGGTCGACTCCCACTCTGGGAGAAGGGCTACCAACTCCTCCCCCGGGGCATCCTCAAGCTCGCCGTGATGATGGTGATCGGCACGGCGTGGGCGTCGGTCGTGGCGGGCCTGTCGGAGGGCGGCGACGCGCTACGCCTCGGCTTCGTCACGCTGCCGATTCCGGGGCTGATCGTCGGGAGCATCGCCCTGTTCGCCCGCAAGGGGCCGCGTCCGGAACTCGGATGGGGGCACCGTCTCGGCGGTCTGGTCCTCGTGATCGGCTGCACCCTCGTGGCGACCGGCCACCTTCTCTGACGCTCGCTGTCAGACGAACGTGACGCGGTTCCGGCCCTGCTTCTTCGACGCCTGCATCGCCGTCGACGCAGTCACGAGGATCTCGTGGAGTTCGCGTCGCTCGCCGGGCCCGATCGGCGCGACACCGATGCTCGCACTCAGCGGGATCGACTCGGGAACGCCTTGGAACGCGTGCGAGTCGAGAAGGTCGCGCACACGCTCGAACACGCGGGCTGCACCCTGCGCATCGACCTCGCGCAGGACGAGCACGAACTCGTCGCCACCGAGACGCACCACGAGGTCGCCTCGCCGGCACATCCCCTCGAGCAGGTCGGCGACCTCCCGGATCACGGCGTCGCCTCGTGCGTAGCCCAGTTGGTCGTTCACCTGCTTGAAGCCGTCGAGGTCGACGACACCGACCACCAGCGGACGGCCGGAAGCGAGCAGGTCGGGCATCGTGCGCTCGAGGCTCCGACGGTTGCGTAGACCGGTGAGCGGATCGCTCTCGCTGAGAAGCGCTACACGGCGGTGCTCGACGCCCAGCTGCACGTGGTCCCAGCGCACCTGACGCTCGGCCGCCACGCTCACGTGACCGGCCACGATGCGATCCTCCAGCACGTGGCGTGCTTCGTCGAGCCGTCCGAGTCCCCAGAGGATCTCGACCTGGACGTCCTGCACCGAACCGAGGTCCTCGAGACGATTGAGCGTGGCGGCCGTGGCGAGGACGCCCTCGATCTCGGCGAGTACCGCCGGGTCGGCGTCGAGCCTCCACCGAGCGACGGCGAGCGCTCCCGCCGCCATCGCCGCCTCCTCCGGCAGGCCGAGCTCGGCAGCCTGCGAGCGGGCGACCGTCGCACGCTCGAGTGCCTCGGAGTAACGGCCGCTGTACACGAGGAGCAGTGCCTCGTGAGCCATTGCCGACACCACGGCGTGCACCTCACCGGAGGCCACGTCGAGCGACTCGGCGAGAGCGATGCCATCAGCGACGAACCGGTCGCGGACCGTCGGGTCGGTGCTCCGTGCCGCGGCGTATTGGTAGGCGGACACCATGCTGGCCGCCGTGAACTGGATGTCGGCAGGGTCGGTCGCCAGTTCCATCGCCCGACGGAACAGCTCGACCGACTCGGGGAAGAACCCGGAGTGCTCGAGCGACGCGGCGAGGTTGTGGGTCACGGCGTACGCAGCGTCGGAGGCCGGGACCTGGGCGAGGACGTCGAGCGCCTCGGAGAGCACCTGTGCCCCCTCGGCGATCCGACCGACCCGGACGTGGTGGTCGACCATCACACCGAGTGCGTCGGCGAGTTCGACGAGGTGCCCATCAGCCCGCGCATCACGAGCCACGTCGGCGGCGATCGAGAACGCATCCTCGCTGCGGTCGATCATCACGAGGCACACGGCCTGACGGATGCGCATGTCGAGGCAGCGTCGTCCGTCGGTGCACGCCGTCGCCGCCTCGGCGAACAGCCCGGCTGCCGCCTCGAAGGCGCCCGACCCGCGAGCAGTGATCGCCTCGCGCTCGAGTCGCTGGGTGTCGGCATCCATCACGAGGACGCTAGTCGCCCACTGTGCGAGTCGGGGACGGCGGTCGGTCCGGCGCACGGTGAGACGCCGGGCCGGACGGCCC